>NZ_JACJNU010000045.1:0-15804 GCF_014849525.1 Microcoleus sp. FACHB-SPT15
GAGTTCAACAGCTCATTCTCAACAATCCTGTCAATAAGCTGACATCTTGGCGTAGGTTAATGGGGTAGAAATCTTGACTTATCAAGCTTCCAGCTTACTCGTCACCCCTTCAGGTTGCCGGCTCAATCAGGTGCGATCGCAAAATCTCCTCAATCCTCTGCCCCGACATTCCGTGTCCTTCTAAATAGGTCAAGTACTCGGATGGCGCTACTCCCCCTAGCCAGTTATTCGTCTAGGCTGTTAGGGGTGTCCTGTTAACGATGCTGTTGTACCTTGAGGGGGGAATCCCTTGTTGCTTACACCACTGTTGAGGGAAGATGTGGTGGTTCTCAATCTTCTGGTCGGAACGAAGACTCCGAGGAATTGGTTCAGCCGTGACGAAATCTAAGGCCACATCACATCTTAAGAAAGCCGTCAGCGTTCTGTAGATGGGGCTGCCCGCATTGACGATACTTTGCAACTGTTCTGCTGACAGATGCGCTTCTCTTACAATTGATGGCACTTCGCCACCATTTATCCATTCAGCGACTTCGAGCAAATCCTTCGTGGCAACCGCTTCGCGTAAACGGGAATAACTCCCCGACACAATCGCACAATAAAACCACTGTTTTAAGCGTTGGTACACCCAATTGAGCTTCACTTGCTCTCCTAAAATCGTAAACAAAGGAGCCATGACCACAAGCTGCATGGGATAAGGAAGATCATTTGGCTCATAGATGGCTTGGTTATTGAGAAAACGAGCCATTTGCTCAAAGGCAACACTGAGCGGTTCTGCCCACTGCTGATATTCCGCCAACTCCAAACGCAAGACATCCCGACTACGCGCTACTTTCGCTAGCTCTTGGGGATGACTTCCAGGCGACGGCACTTGTGCTCGTTGCGTATAGTTAGCCATCAACGCGATCGCCTGTAAAAAATCCATTGATCTTAACTGCCGCAAAACTGGATGAGAATTCAATCGCTTTTCTCTAGCTATCCAGTCCGAGCGCAAGTCGAAGCCCTTGGCAGCAAAGGAAGCGGTTAACCAATCAAATTCTGTCGCTTGGCTGTGTCGTTTGTTATTTTCCTCGAAAATGTAGTAAATAGACTCTTTAGGCAGTTCGGCGCTCAAGAAGAACACCCCCATCTGATACTGCTCGAAGTTTTTAATGACGGTCGCTTCAAACTCATCAATCATTGCTAATTTTTGGGGGTTGTCTTGCCAAGACTTGCAGTAGTGCGATCGCCACTCAGGGAAGTTAAAAACCTGGAACAGTGGAAATAAACTGAGATCAGCTTCTATTTCCCGCGTCTGGGAGTCAACTAAAATTTCTCCATCTCGGTAGAGCGCTTCATCAACACTGAAGCCCATGATCGCCTCGTGGCGCTTGTTGGGGGGGTATTTGAGGGCTTCGGCAATCTTGATGTAGTACCAGTGTTTCTCTGGTGGGTAACGCTTGCCTCGGTCAATCTGCACGGGCTGGTCGGATAGCAAGGACATGAACAGAGTGGTGAGGCGTTGCAGTCCGTCCAAAATTAAAGCGGTTGGGACGGGCGGATGCTCTAGGTCTTCAACCAAGCGCGGTTTGAACTTTACATCTGAGTTGTCTTGCTCAACGAGCATAATTGCTCCCACAGGGAAGCCGAGGGAGACACTGGCGATCAACCGTGTGATGCGTTCCTCATCCCAGCACCAGGAACGCTGAAAGTCTGCAACCTGGATTTTGCCCGATTTAATATCCTGTAGTAGGTTGAGCAGGGGGACTTGAGTGATACTGAAGCTAGAAATGGATGTCATGAGCTTGTTCGTGTCAGAGAGCGGTTGTCGCAACTGATTCCTCTCAATCTGAGAGGACGAGCTTGACCGGACTTTTGTTGAGCGCTCGAAGAGTGAAGATTTCGACTCAAAAGAAGAGCTGCTCAACGTTCTACCCGGCTAGCTTCTAAATCAGTTCTAGATCCAACAATGCCTCCGTATCTCTGATAACACCACCCTTTCCTGTCGCCACAACAGGTTTACACAATAGTCCTTGACAAATATCTCAATATCTTCTGCACCATCAGAAACTTTTGCCTTGATGCACTAGCTCAATTCACGGCTCCAAATATTTCGCCCTCATTGTTTTCACCGTCTTCTCCTGACCAGCAATGAGTCTTTCTACTCTGACTTGTTTAGCCTGCTGCAAATAAGCTGCCTGTGTGCGCTTGGGAAGATTCTCCCAATTGCGAATCATCACATCTACCAAAATCTCGTAGGGCACTCCTGTAGTAGCACGTAGCTGTCTCAAACTTTCTACGGCTTCAACTGACAGCCTCATTGCTACCTTCTTGTATTCAGGAAAGGTAATGCCAGATTCAGGTATGCCAGATTCAGGTATGCCAGATTCGGGTATGCCAGATTCAGTAATTCTAGGTGAAATAGAAGAATCTACCCTTCTATATTCTTCAATCTCTAGCTCTGGCTCCTGTTGAGTAGCTCCGCGACCCCGTGTTGCTTGTTGATTACTATTTTCTTCTCTACTAGAATCTGGATTACTAGATTCTAGATTACTAGTTTCTGGTATTTGAGAATCTTGTTTTCTATTTTCTAGTATCTGACTAGAGCTTTCTGTTTCCGTAGGATGAAGGCTGTTCGCCCCACCTTCTTCTGGAAGGGCTACCCGTTTGGCAACTGGAGCATCAATCCGAATTGGCCCTGTGGAAAGTTTCTTTTTAGGACTAGACATGGACATTCACTGCTTTCATCAACGCATAGACAACTTCTATATAAGCCTTCGCCAGCGTTCGTTCTCCAGCTTCCAACAACGACCAACCTACGTGGTTAGTATGCTGAACTGTTGTGCTTTGGCGGACTGAACTGAAAATATGGATATCTGGTAGAACTTCTTTCAAGGCAGCGATCGCCGCTTTAGACATTCGGGTTTGATTGGCTCCTGCCCACTGGTCGCGGGTTGGCACAATTCCTAAAACTTTGGGGACATTGAAGTCAAGCTCTTCTAGCTCTTTGACGAGTACCACGGTACTGACAGCCCCCATCACACCCTTATTAGTACATTCGGTGGGGATAACCAAGAAATCTGCTGCCAGAATGGCGTTGTAAGTCAAAATGCCTTTGGAGGGTGGGGAGTCGATGACGATAAAGTCATAGTCACCAAGAACTGGTTTTAACGCTCGTTTCAGGAAGCGTTCGCGCCCCGGCTCCATTGCGATCGCGTCGGCTGCTCTGGACAAACTGTAGTCAGAGGGGGCTAATAGTAAGCGCCCAGAACGGTTTTCGTTGGTGGGGCGTTTGATAATGTCCGTTATTTTGATGCGATCAGTATCCGGCAGAATGGTTTCCGCAATGGTCGCCGACTCTGATAAATCGCTCCATCCCAACCATTGAGACAAATTTCCTTGAGGGTCAAAGTCCACCACAAGGGTTTTCCCTTTTTCCGAAAGCATAGTAGCTAAGTTCAGCACAGTGGTGGATTTCCCCGACCCACCACTCAGGCAGGAGATGGCTAAAACTGTTGTCTTGCGAGAAGATTCTGGCATCTAGTATACTAGATTCTAGTAGAGTAAAAACAAGATTTTAGAGATATAGTACCATACCTTGTGCAGGGCTGTTGTTACGTTCCACGCTCGCCAGCAAGCCAACAGAGTCAGGCAATTAGCGAACTGCTCATGGTTTGACCCCCTGCTCGTTGCTGTTGAAATTGGTTGAATGGTGCTGTTGTTAAAATTTGCTTGACTACGGCATACACCAGTAGTGGCGGGACAGCTTCGCCCACTTGTCTGTAACCCCACCCTAAAGTTAGGTCGAATTAGAACCAATTGGGAAAGTTGGAAAGTTGTGCGGCTTCCCAGACGGTGATAATTCTAGAAATTTTGGATAGATAAATCTAGCTGCCGTGTGTCCTGTGCGATCACTTGTCGTTCCCATTCGCCCTGTGGGGACTGCATCCCTCCCAGTCCAAGCAATAGGCATCTAAGCAATTCAACTAGACATGATCAAGCTGGCATCGGTGCCTTGCTAATCAATTGACATCATCCCTTGAGTGCGATCGCTTTGTTAGAGGAACTTGTAAGTTTCGAGTTTAGGCACACTCGGATGGCATTAGAACAAAAAGGAACTGATTAAATTTAACCGGAGAATCCCTTCCAAAAAATCACTCACCTCTACAAGCTTGATAGAATTTGTCGTAAGGAAGATTTTGAGCGTAGTACCAAATAATACTATATCCATATAGATTATACAAAGCAAGACTTCCTACATTCTGCGTAGATTTGTAGCGCTGGATAGTGTTAATTATTATCGGGAGCTGCTCAGTGAGAACCCATGTTTTCAAACACTTAGCAATAGTTTCCTGAAGCGAACCATATTTGGTGCTCTTATGTATGCGAAAACTATTAGGATCTCCTTGGTCATCAAGGAGCAACAGAATTAATATTTTAAGGATATTTATATTACCGGGGAATTGCTGCCACAAAGCTATTGCTGCCTGGAACTTTATTGTTAAGTATCGACTAGAATAAATCAATTCCTTTAGTGCCTGAATAGCTTTCAATTTGTCTGTACTTGTACTAGTTTGACTCAAAGTATAGGTAGCTAGGAAAAACTTTTCTTCATCCTTTGTTTTATCAAGTAAATTCTTAAAAGCTTCGATAGCATTTAAATTATTAAAACCAATTTTTCCTAAACTTTGAAGAGCCTCCCTTCGCAATTCTTCATCGACTGGGCTTTGTAAAAAACCAATTAAAGCATTAACAGCATCCCAATTGTTTTCACCAACTTGCCCTAAGCTAACGATAGCTTGCCGTTGAACACTTTCGGCAATGGGAGAGGATAAGCATTCAATTAAAACTCTAATAGTCTCAGAGCTAGCTGGAATAATCTCCCCTAAATACCAAGCAACTACTCGGTGCGTTTCCTCATCTGGTTGTTTATAAAATAATTCGATTATTGACTTAGTAACATTTTGATCGTTCGCTGACATTTTTAGCAAAGTACGAGCCGCCTCTTCCCGCTCATATCGGTTTTCGCTGCCACCTACTATCTTAAGCAATATATCGACTAGTGGATAAGGGTTAGCCTTAATCTCAAACCACCGTTTAGCCGTTTTTAAAACTATAGAAGTATCTTTACTATTGAGTAGTTTATTGATAGCTTTTTGAACATTCCTTAAGCCTGGTTTAATGCTTTCTAGCCTCATAGCTGCTCGATAAACCAGCAAATTATTTTGACAAGTCGTCAGTAAATTATCCAGAGTTGGTATAACTTGAGGATGGTTTGGCGAGATTTCTTGCAAAGTACAAGCTGCTTCTAAACGAATTTCTTCTTCTGGTTTATCTAATAATTCTTGGAGATAAGATAAAGCTTCTTCAGGATTGATTAAGGATAGAAGCTTAGCAAATTTTAAGCGAATTGAGTCATCAGTTGCATCGTCAAGACGTTGGATAAGGGTGTTAGTGACTATCTGGTTATTAAATCCATTTAATATAGATAAGAGATAAGAGATAAGACTTCGATAAATTTTGATCGAGTAAGAAGGCAATCGCACACTCGCTATATGGGTCAATTTGAATTAATTTTTTAGCAATTTCTAAGCGAGTAGGCTCGTCAGAGCTTTGGTGAAATAATTCGGTGAGAGTGTAGATAGCATTAGAATCGCCGATACCAATTTTCGCTAAGCAGTTTACCCAGATCATGTTTGTTTTTTTATTAGGATTTCTTAGGAGCAGTTGGCTCAAAGCTTGAATAGCTTTCGGATGGCAAACTCCAATTTCTCCCAAAATTTCAGCAATATCTTTTTGTAAGTATTCGTCCTCAACAAAGAGGCTGAGGTTGGAGACCAGAAAATCTACAGCTCGTTTGGCATCAGTCCCGAACAAGGCAGTTTGAGCTGATGCAACAATTGAGGGATGTAACCGTGTCAACGGCTGTTCCGCTTCAATGACACCTATACTCAATTTAACAATCATGCCGACAATTTCATCAGCTAAAAAAGGAGGACAATCTTTAAATTCTGGCAAGCCTTCTGCTGCAATACAGTAGGCTCGCCATCGATAAAAACTAAATCCAGATTTATCCTCAAATGCTACTAACGCCCCCAAGAGAGCTGACTTCGAGGCGCTAGTTACAGATGGTTCTCCCATCCAAAAAACATAGATATTCCACCACTTAGGATCGAATATACGATAGCTACCTTCCGAGGGGTTGCCCGGAACATGATGCAGGAAAAAATGCCAGTCGTAATTTTTTGCGATCGCCTTTGCGGCAAAAAGTTCCTGAAATGAGAAATGCAAGAAAGCATAAACAGGTTCGTTAGTTTGAGAATCTTTCGCTACCTGAACCAGCCAGCCAACCGTACAAACTTTTTCAAATAATGTTTTACCCAAAATCTTGAGAATTTGGGTCTCTTTAAGCGCCGAACTATCTTCAAATGCTATTAAAGCTAGCTCGGCTAAAGATGCATTTAATTCCTGTTGCTGACTCCAATCTATTTGCAACTTATATTCTTGCCATTTATAGAAGTACTCTATAAATTTCCCATAGAATTTGGCTTTTGATTTTGGGAAATCTTCTGGACTGAGTAGCCAAATACCACAGATTATTGACAAGAAAAAAGGATTTTTTCCCAAATCCTGCATCGGTTTTATCTTGGATTCAGATAATTTATATAGCAACCATTCTCCCAACCCTTTGTTTCCAGATTTTTCAAACCACAAACTCATAAACTGGTTAATCTGTTTGTCATCAAAATCGACAGTGTGATAAGTCTCAAAATTTGGCAAGGCAAAGTTACCCCTCTGCCAAATATTGGACTGACAGGTGAGTACGATTCGTACATTTGATAGCCAGCCGATGAGTTGCTTAGCGAACGCCTTTACAGGAGAATCGGACTCTGCTGATACAGACATCTCATCTATTGCATCCACCAATAGCAAAACTTTACGAGTCCTGAAGAGTTTGCGGAGTTCCGCCTTCTCAATATCTGATACTTGATCAGCGCCAGGGTTTAGGAAAGGTAAGGCTTCCTCTAACCAATCAGTCAAAAGATAATCTTTAAGAGTTTTCTCTCGTAAAGCCGATGCAGGTATGCAGATGGGGAAACCAATTTTTTCTTCAGCTACATGAAGCGCAATTTGCTCTAGCCATGTGGATTTCCCGGTGCCGAAGTTCCCAACAATTGCTAAGTTGGTTCGTTGTTTGACAATCCGTTTCAAAAAATCATCGCGTGAAAAATGCTTTTCTGGGTCAGATGCGAGTTTCGGCTTAACCACTCCCAACGGCACGTACACTCCCGAACACTTATTGCCCAAATTTCTTTCAATCACTTGGCAACTGAAAAGCCGCCTACGACGCTGCTCTTTATGTACGCCGTGGCAGATCTGATGCCAGTTAAGTTGAGGTTTGTGGACTGTTTGATTTGACTCTAACGAAGTTTCGGGCGAAGTTTTGGGCATGTCATCT
Organism: Microcoleus sp. FACHB-SPT15; assembly: GCF_014849525.1. Classification (NCBI taxonomy): domain Bacteria; kingdom Bacillati; phylum Cyanobacteriota; class Cyanophyceae; order Oscillatoriales; family Microcoleaceae; genus Microcoleus; species Microcoleus sp. FACHB-SPT15. The sequence goes on from NZ_JACJNU010000045.1 coordinate 7,436, forward strand.
TGACGATGCATGATATCTTCCCAGTTCAGCCCCAATCTGTCACAGATTTTAATAAATGTGTTCTGTTTAATAGGCTTACCACTTAAAAATCGACCAATAGTACTTTGCACGCATCCCGCTGCCTCAGCTAAAGCAATCTGATTCCAAAAGCCACTATCCACACACGCTTTTTTAACCGTCGGTATATGTTTTTTATCTACCCTTAATGATTGTGGCGATTTGATTATTCTGTTCATGACCCTGAACCAAACGTCTTCCAATTATAGCGATTGTATCTCGCATCTAGGTAAGTTTTTGAATATCTCTTAAAAGGAAAGTCGTTTAAAGTCGTTTAAAGTCGTTTGTTCTGCTTTCAAGACTTGAAACAATTTCATTCATCGTAAAATTGGGCAATTTTATTTGTTGTAAAATTAGTCAATTTCATTTATCGTAAAATTGTTGCAATCCCAAAAACCCTTGATGATTCTAAGGATGCAGTTCGTGGTTATTAGCAAATATTTGTAATGCATCTAGTAAATCGATATTCGAGCGCGATCGCACCAAGAACACTCAATTGACAAATACATCCTTTCATTGCCAAAATGTTTGCACCCCCGTAAAAAATGGCGAAAAAATCTAACAAGAACGAACCAGGAATCAAAAAAATATCAATTCCAACTGGGTATCGAAGAGGAAAAGCTCCTGAATATTCAGCTCAGCCTAAAGGAGGTGGGAAGCGCCAACGAAACAAAGCTATTTGCTACGAAAACGAAATCAAAAAATCTTTCAATGCTTCACTGACTACTACTGTTCTTAAAACATTGGAGGCGTTAGCTCTAGAGTACAATATTTCTCGATCAGAAGTCATTGAACGAACATTTAGAGGCAGACTCAATCCTGTAGATACTGATTGTGCTAGTAAGTTTGAGCAACAGAGTGGATTGTCTCTTGATTGGGAAAGCTTTACCAAATTGGTTTCTATAGCTGCTAGCATTAATCTGAAACCTTCAGAATTCCTGGCAAGATTGATAGCTGACAAAACTTGCTATGAAATGATACTTACTTTAGCCAGAAGGATTGAAAAGAGTTGAGGCTAATGGAAATAAAAGAATTGGATTTGTTGCGCCTGTCTTAAGGATTTTAATCTAGTAAAAGCACTAAGGTACAAGGGCTGTGAATAAGCGCATAAACCAATTTTTATGTTCTTGTGTTTGTTTGGTTGCTTTTTCTTTGTTTGATATCATTCGAGCCAGCTAAAGCTTTAAATGAAACTTGTTTAGTTAATGTGCATAAACCACTCAAAAAAAGATGTTTGATATCTGTCAAACATTTTTATCAAACAATAAGCGCTAGAAGCTTGACAAATCAAGAGATTTCCAAAAATAAAGAATATCGCCATCGCTAGTGGTGGGGTTTATCTTTATTATAAAATGTTTGAATAGTAAGATGAATATCTTTGAAGAGTTCACCCAAAATATTGTGTTTTGTTCATGCACATATTCTATTTAAGATGAAGGAGAAGCTCATGATTTATCAAACATCAGTCTGGGAAATTTACGAGAAATATAAAGCCACCTTAGACGTTAGTTCAGCATCGAATTTGAGAAGTGTGATAGTTAGCTATTTCGTCCCCGGTATTGGAGGAAATACACCAAAAGGAAAAAGAGCGACTAACGAAGAAATGAATCTAGGAATTGAACATTTTAAGCAAGCCACCCTAGAGCAGCTAGAAAATGCTTTATCCATCATGGAAGGTGTTTTCGATGAGCGAGAAATTCAACAAAACAAACGCCGCCATTATCGCTCACCAATGAAGATGTTCGTTGAGCAAGCTAGAGAGTGGGGATACTTCTCATATGAGTCGAAGTCACAAAAGGGAGAAGAACCAAAAAAGCGGCGGAATCGAAGAGGAGAAGGAAGGCGTCAAAAAATCCGTCATGGCCAATCAAAGAAGAAGCCATTTACATTGATGGCGCGTTACAGTAGGAAGCCAAATCAAGGTGAGCTGATCTACCCCGATGATCGCATAAATCCAGCTTTAGATTCTGATTTAGAAGACTTCAAAAAGTGGCGTACCCCAGCTTGCTCTCCTGGCTCTCTTGAAAAAGAGTTTGAGCAGATTTATCAATTTCTCGGCTGGCTTCATCGTTATAAAGGCATTCCGTTAGACGAACTCCGGCTAACTTCAATAGTTGCCTACTATCTCTTGGAGTCATCGATAGATGATAATTTAGAATTAAAGCTGGAGTCAGCTCCCTTATCTGAGGAAAACAAAGAAGATTTCAACAATTATCTCTTCAAGAAGGCAACGACCCAACAGTCCGCCGAATCTAAGGCTCGCAAAACGGCACAACTGGCTAGAGACTATCTGGAGTTCCAGGGAGGTCATCCTAATTCTAGGAAAATTTCTCTTAATGTTTGGATGACTGTTGCTAAATTCGTTTTCCGCAAGGATATCGGGACGGACGCTTTTAGTGAGGATACAGATATTCCGGCTTGGCGGCAACTCAATAAAATTTCCAAGGAACTTAATAAAGAAGCTAAAAATAGCCCGCCGTCTGTTCCTCACAAAAATAAAAGTACTACTTGGGAAAATGCTTGGGAAGTTCTACTATTTCTACAGTCTCTTGTTCCCGATAAAAATCCCCAATGCCGATACAACCCTGACGGGACGATTTATCAGAAATGTCCTGCCCGAAGTGCCGCCAATAACTTGCAGCGATTCTTATCTCTAGCGCTAATGATGGTTCTGCCTCCCACCCGTTCGCGCAATTACTACCAATTAGAAATCGGGCGAACCTTTATCTACGGTCGTCGTGCGGGGGAAGACATTATTCCTGTTGAGAAAATGTCAAGTCGCCAAGATGCCAGATGGTATATTGATCTGACAAGAGATGACTACAAAACTGGCAAAATTTATGGGACTTGGAACGCGGAAGTACCTAACTTTAAATTCCCGAATGGAAAAACTCTTTATTCGTACATCGAACGCTGGTTAACTTCGGGACGTGAAGTTCATCAGAAAGTTGAACATAGCTTTTTTTTTCGTGGCCTAATTTCGTACAAACCCTTGAATGCTCAGGATTGGCGTGAGCGCATCGTGAATATTTTTGAAGAGCGTATTGGTATCCCGGTTACCCCCAAGGAACTTCGTAAAATGTATGTCACTTTCTTGAAGGACTCAGGAGCCTCTGAGGCAGAATTGGAGGGCGCAGCTTGGATGATGCAGCATTCGCGGCTGATGCAATCGAAAATTTACGATCAGCAGGATAAGGAGAAAAAGGCACGGCCGGCTATTGATTTTCACGCTCAGGCGATGGCTAATCTCTCTGACCAGCACCAGCTCACTCAATCCCCCCTAAAGGACACAGATAAACTTTAACCTACTGCCACTCGGCGGCTGAAAGCTGGGTGGCTTCTTCTCGTTCCCGGCTATCTTTGAGGCTCCTGTTGCTTTCTTACTATCCGACTAAGGCTGATAGCTGGGACAACAGTGCCTGCACTTTCTCCCACTTGTGAGGGTGTTCCCAGATTTTCGAGGCTTGGATTCTACGGCTGACATCACTAATCATTGCTCTGGGAGATGGGGAGGAGCCGTCTTTGTTCTTGGCTTGGATGCGTTGTTTAATTTGAGTTAGGGATAAGTCGAGACCCATTGCATCTTCTAGTAAGGTAGTACGTTCTCTACTGTCTTTTACCCGTGCGATCGCAACGGCTTTGGTATAGGTAATTTTCCCATCTCTGACCTTGACCAAAATCTCCGAGGGAAGTTTCAATAGCGGCAGACGGCTGGAAACAAAAGACTCCCAGGTTAACTTCCCTAGTTCGGCAAACACTGTCTCTACCACAGTTTTTTGTTCATTCCCCAAAACGTTTTGGGGAGCTTTTTGTGCCTTGCCTTTCACTTTTCCTTTCGACTCGTCCATCATCCGATACAGCAAAGCAATTACTTCTTGTGTCTTTAACTTGAGATTGAGTGCCAGCAGTTGTAATATGCCTTCAGTTTCATCAATGCAATTCAAATCCTCCCTAGTGAGATTCTCTACTAAGGTCAGGGCAAGCGCCTGCTCATCCGTCAGTACGCGAATCGTCACAGGCACTTCTGTCAAACCGGCTGCAACCGCTGCACGATATCGTCTTTCTCCCGCCACCAATTCATACTGCTCCTCAGACTTGGGGATAGGGCGAACAATGAGATTTTCCAGGATGCCGTGTATCCTCACTGACTCGATAAGCTGCTCCATCTTCTCAGGATTGAAATCCCGTCGGGGCTGAGAAGACGGCAAGCTAATCTTAACGATTGCCACCATCTGCATTGAGGGTGGCAGTACGTTACCTCTGTTATCCAAAACACTGACGGTAGCCGACTCGCTTTTGGCTGGCTGATTTTTAGAGGTACGGCTAGAGGGCATAATTTCTGTGTCCTTTTCAGCTTAAAGAATAAAAGAAGAAGAGCAAGCACCTACCACCAAAAATTCTTACTTTGCACCTTTGCGTGGAGATTATCTTTTTTGAGGGATTCGTAAGTCGCTTTCACTAACTGCTTTAAGATTGAAGCCCCTTAGTCTTCGGGTTTTAGAAAAAGGTAATTCAGGCAACTCCCTCATTTCCTCAGCTCTAAAACAACAATAAAGCTATCTGATTTGAGAAAATTGCTACTTAAGAGCTTCCTGTTACGGTTACAGGATTTTGAATTTAGGGATTGCTATATGCGATTAACTATAGTAAGAAAGGCAAAGCCTCCCGCCGAGCTAGAGCACTTCTAGGGCGGGAGGCTTTGCCTATTATCGCAACAGGTTTTTGCTATTTTTTATCAACAGCTTTTTAAGGTTCTTGACACCAAGCCTGAATTCGCTCTGGTGTTAGTTGAGCTGAATGCTTCCAAAGGACATGAATTTCTGCTAAAGTCCGGCAGTGTTTTTCCGCACACTGCCGATAACCACTCGAAGTGCGATCGCACAAAAAATGCTCGACACTACTAACTGACAAACCTAAGATAACCGCCAACTCTCCATAAGACAATCCATCATAAATTTGCAAAAACTGGAGAGGAGAAAGGGGTATTGGATATTGCTTATACGTTTCGAGTAATGCCCACTGGTACGGAGTCGGGTACATCAGCTAGTCCTCCTGCTGTTGTGAGCCATTTCCTTGCTGAGGCTCCCTTTCGTTTGGTTTAGTTGAGGGCAGTTCTTGCGCTACCAGAGAGGCATCCTCCTCGAAAATCCAATCGGCTCTTATTCCCAACTCCCGCCTTGACTTGCTCTGCTCGTCTAAAAAGAGCAGGTAATGATATCCAGTAGCCTGTACCGTAGCACCAGCCGCATAGACAATTCCTACAACACGTCCAAAATCACCCGCAGGGACTTTGCCAAACTTCAAAATTTGTGAGAGCTGGAATAAAGGCGGCGGGAGTTGGGCAGGCAGGGTTGGAGGGAGACTTACTTCCGGGGCGATCAACAGTTGGGCGGACATGGCTTTTCTCCTAGATACTTACTGGGTTTGACCTTGGGTGGGGTAGCGATCGCCTTGTTTACTACAGGCATCGCTTCTCCAAAAACAGTGAAACTGGGTCAGGTTGGGTAGACACTGAATTTACTTGTGACAAGACAAGGAATTCAGTTGCTGCTTCTCACTATAAGTTTGTCGGAAAAATTCGACAAGCCTTTTGTCGGAAAAATTCGACAAATTGATTAGTCAAATCCAGTCCACGGCAGAGCCATAATTGTTGCTGTAACAATAACTGTATTGGGCAAGCCAGTTTCAATTGGCTAAATTCTGGACTAAGCGTGGGATAAAAATACTAGGAGGAGTGATTAAGCAGGCGCGAGTTGAGCGTGCCTGGACAGTACGGGATATTGAAAGGCTAACTGGGCTTCTCGATGACGGAAACTACACTGTTAGCCGTGACATGATGAGCGAACTCGAACGTGGCAAACGGATTCCGGCTCACAATACAGTGGTTGCGATCGCTGCATTAAAGTTCGTCAAACATCCTATAACTGGGAAACCGTTCGCTGAAGACGAGCTGTTTGATATAGGGGCTGAGTTTCTTGACCCAACGACAGGACGTTATATCTTGGGAGAAAGAGAACCCACCATTACTACTCTGCTCGCCCTGGATTCAAGGAACCGTACTCAAAACCAAGGACAACTAGCAATCGAGAAGTTAGCAGAAGTTGCTGAACTAGAACCCGATAGGCTGGAGGCGATAAGCTCTGGAGAACCCCCCACCGATGAGGAGTTAGCTAAGTTGGCTCAAGTGTTGACTAAAGACGACGGCTCCCTTTGGAGTGAGCTTGAACTCAAAGAGATTAGGGCTAAGGAGTTCCCATGCGATCGCTAGATTACTGCTCCTTCTGCTTGAGAAGTTCGGGGGCAATTTCAGACAAAATTGCCAGTTTCTGCTCTTCTGACAAGTCGTTTTTCACTACGCTAAAAATCCAGGCTAATTCAGTAGCCATGAGCTGCTTGATTCCGATTGCTATTTCTGTGGCTATGGTGGTACGCCCTCGACTATCTTCTTGTGGAGGGAGTGTGGACGGGGAGGTTGCTCCGTCCTGCTCGTTCGACGTATTGGAAACCTGTTTTACCGGAGTCGGAGCCAACGTGTCGGTTTTTTGGAGATAGTCCGGATCGACAGGAAGACAAGGAAGTTCAGAATTGTCCCACCTGACTATTACTCCTCCCGCCTTTGGCTTGAGTTCAGATACGGTTCCTGTTGACCCGACTATTAGCCCGTCTATGGGTTTGCTGTTTTCGGGATAAACCACCTCTACGCGATCACCTAGCTCAAGACCAAAGTAGGAAATTTTCCTACACAGTTCAATTTCTTTACGGATATTAGAGACTGAGCGACGGAAGGAGTTATCTCGCCCCACCTTATCAACGCTTAGCAGGTACGCGGCAATTTCGTAATCACTCCAATTCCGGCGCGGATCAAATTCAGGTAACTGTTCCCTAGCCTCTAGAAAAAGTTCAATTCGTTTGCGTTGGTCTTTCGGTGTCAGCGGCAGCGCATCGTGTCTGGAGTTAGCGGCACAGCTATTGAGAATTGCCTCAGTAACAGTTCCAAAGCGTACCTCAACACAAATTAACTCAGTTCCCGCTTGGAGTGCTGCTCGTACTCGCAGATGGCAATCACAGGCATAGTAGTAGGTACCATCCCAATACACAATCGGCAACGGGGTGCGCTCCCACTCCCAGGAACCTTCCTGCATAGCAGAGGCATAACGTTCAATTTGATGCCAATCCAAAGTGGCGCGGGACTGAGTGCCTCTTGTCAGAATAATTTCTGAAGGGTCAAGCCAAGTAGTAGAAGGAGAAGGAATTAGCGGCGGTGGAAAGGGTTGAACAGTAGAAAGTTGCATGGCGTGGGGAGTGAAGAGCTTTTGAATGGATAACCCAACGGCATTTGCCAGCAGCGGAGGAACAGCGTTGCCGATTTGCATCAGTGATCGCCATTTAGTAGGATGAAAGTCAAACCAGTCAGGAAAAGATGCGAGTCGGGCAGCCTCCCGAACGGTAATCATTCGGTCTTTTCCTGGGTGAATGGGACGAACCGCCGTGTGTCGCCCGTGGTCGCTGTCTCCCCCAGCCAGTAAAGTTCTAGCTAGTCCTTCCCACTTGAGGCGATAAGAACGGCTTACTGAATCAACTTCTCCGGGGCCTAGTTTGCTAAATCGCTCCCGCACCTCGGCTGAGTGGTTGATGAGCATACAGCCAGTTAGAATCAGGCAATTCTTAGTTGGTGGTGGGGGAAAGTGATCGCGCAGTCGGGTAGCGTAAGTTGATTCATCAAGCTGAGAGAGGGAAAATTCGTCCTGCTCATATAGCTGGAGATATTCCTCGAATTGGGGAAGAGACGCGATCGCATCTCTTACCGTGGTACTCAGTGTTGACTCTGGCAAATCGGGAATCCCCAAGAGGCTTCCTACCCAAAACACCCTTGAGCGGGATTGGGGAACACCATAGTTGGCTGCATTAAGTTTCCACTTTGTCACAGCGTATCCACACGGCTTGACACTTTCTAATAACGCAGTCAGCCGAGGGTTATGCTGCTCGAAGTCCAAGCCCATAACGTTTTCCATTACAAAGACTGTTGGAGAAAGCTCTCTGACCAGCCGGAAGAAATGTTCGAGTCCGTGATTGCGTCCATCTGCCGGATTGCGCTTGCCTCGTATGGAAAAACCTTGGCACGGAGGGCCGCCACAAAGTAGGAAATTTCCATCCCAGTTCGGGATTACTTCAGTGATCTCACTCGTTAGGGTGGCGGGTCTGAAGGGGTGACGAGTAAGCTGGAAGCTTGATAAGTCAAGATTTCTACCCCATTAACCTACGCCAAGATGTCAGCTTATTGACAGGATTGTTGAGAATGAGCTGTTGAACTC
>NZ_JACJNU010000046.1:0-12461 GCF_014849525.1 Microcoleus sp. FACHB-SPT15
TTGCACTTCTTCATGCTGTTCGTGCCTGTAACGGGCTTGTGGATGGCATCAATTGGGATTATTGGCTTGGCGCTGAACTTGCGGGCGTATGACTTCGTCTCGCAGGAAATCCGGGCAGCAGAAGACCCTGAATTTGAGACGTTCTACACCAAGAATATTCTCTTGAACGAGGGCATTCGGGCTTGGATGGCTCCACAAGACCAACCTCATGAAAACTTTGAGTTCCCTGAGGAAGTTCTTCCTCGTGGTAACGCTCTGTAAAAAACCTTTAAGATGAATGCTGAACGCTCATCTTTCAGCATTCATCACTCCTTGTTTATCATTCATTATTCTCAAAGAGGTACTACCCCGTGGTAACGCTCTCTAATAGTTCTCTGATTGCAGGGAATCGTGACCAGGAATCATCAGGTTTTGCCTGGTGGGCTGGTAACGCCCGTCTAATCAACCTTTCTGGTAAGCTGCTGGGCGCTCACGTTGCCCACTCTGGATTGATTGTCTTCTGGGCAGGAGCAATGACCTTATTTGAGGTTGCTCACTTCGTGCCCGAAAAGCCCATGTACGAACAGGGCTTGATTCTCCTACCTCACCTTGCCACCCTTGGTTGGGGTGTTGGTCCTGGTGGTGAAGTTATCGACATCTTCCCTTATTTTGTTGTCGGTGTACTGCACCTGATTTCTTCTGCTGTTTTAGGTCTCGGTGGTATTTACCACGCGATTCGTGGTCCTGAAACCTTAGAAGATTATTCGGCATTCTTTGGTTACGACTGGAAAGACAAGAACAAGATGACCACCATCTTGGGCTTCCACCTCATTGTTTTGGGAATCGGTGCTTTGCTGCTGGTAATCAAGGCAATGTTTGTCGGTGGTGTTTACGATACTTGGGCACCAGGTGGTGGTGATGTCCGCATCATTACCAACCCGACACTGAATCCTGCTGTAATCTTCGGTTATCTGCTGAAGGCTCCCTTCGGTGGCGAAGGCTGGATTATCAGCGTCAACAACATGGAAGACATCATCGGCGGTCATATCTGGGTTGGTTTGGTTTGCATTTTCGGTGGTATCTTCCACGTTCTTACCAAGCCTTTCGCCTGGGCACGCCGCGCCTTCATCTGGTCTGGAGAAGCTTATCTCTCCTACAGCTTGGGTGCTTTGTCTCTGATGGGTTTCGTTGCTGCTTGTTACGTCTGGTTCAACAACACCGCTTACCCCAGCGAATTCTATGGCCCAACAGGTCCTGAAGCGTCTCAGGCTCAAGCCTTGACCTTCTTGATTCGTGACCAACGCTTGGGTGCAAACGTCGGTTCGGCTCAAGGTCCAACTGGCTTAGGTAAATACCTGATGCGCTCTCCTACTGGCGAAATCATCTTCGGTGGTGAAACGATGCGCTTCTGGGATTTCCAAGGTCCTTGGTTGGAGCCTCTGCGTGGTCCTAACGGTCTTGACCTAAATAAGATCAACAATGACATTCAGCCTTGGCAAGCTCGTCGTGCCGCTGAGTACATGACCCATGCTCCTTTGGGTTCTCTAAACTCAGTTGGTGGCGTTGCGACAGAAATCAACTCCTTCAACTACGTGTCTCCACGTTCTTGGTTGGCTTGTTTCCACTTTGTGGTGGGCTTCTTCTTCCTAGTGGGTCACCTCTGGCACGCTGGTCGTGCTCGTGCGGCGGCGGCTGGATTTGAGAAGGGCATCGACCGTATCACTGAGCCGGTTCTATCTATGCCTGACCTCGACTAGATTGCTCAATTAAGTTTCAGTTAAAACTTGAATAACTAAAAGGCTCCTGTTTAAAAGCAGGAGCCTTTTTTGGCACTCAATAGAGTCCTAAAACCTGCTTCAGGTTTTAGAATGTCACAACGCTACGGATAGATTCGCCCTTGTGCATTAAATCAAAGGCATCGTTGATTTGCTCTAGAGGCATCACATGGGTAATCAAGTCATCAATGTTAATTTTGCCTTCCATGTACCAATCAACAATCTGAGGAACATCAGTACGTCCTCTAGCACCACCAAAGGCTGTCCCTTTCCAAACGCGCCCTGTAACTAGTTGAAATGGACGGGTACGAATTTCCTCGCCAGCACCTGCAACACCAATAATCACGCTAACGCCCCAACCTTTGTGGCAGCATTCTAGGGCTTGGCGCATCACATTCACATTGCCGATACACTCAAAGCTGTAATCAGCGCCGCCTTTGGTTAAGTCAACGAGGTACGGCACTAAATCGCCTTCAACTTCCTTAGGATTCACAAAATCAGTCATCCCAAATTTTTCTGCAAGTGGGCGCCTAGCTGGATTGATATCCACTCCTACAATTTGGCTTGCTCCAACCATCCGCGCCCCTTGGATGACATTTAGACCAATACCACCCAATCCAAAGACTACTACCCTCGCTCCTGGTTCGACTTTCGCGGTGTTAATGACTGCACCGACACCCGTTGTTACACCACAACCGATGTAGCAGACTTTATCAAAGGGAGCGTCTTCACGAATTTTTGCTACGGCAATCTCAGGCAACACGGTGTAGTTGGCAAAGGTAGATGTTCCCATGTAGTGATGGAGCATAGTTCCATCAATTGAAAAGCGACTACTACCATCAGGCATTACACCACGCCCTTGGGTAGAACGAATGGCTTGACAAAGATTGGTCTTGCGACTCAAACAGTATTCACACTGACGGCATTCTGGGGTGTAGAGGGGAATCACATGGTCGCCTGGTTTTAGGCTGGTTACACCTTCACCCACCTCGATCACAACACCTGCGCCTTCATGCCCCAGAATGGCGGGGAATAGACCTTCGGGGTCTTTGCCAGAGAGGGTGTAGGCATCGGTGTGGCAAATTCCGGTTGCCTTGATTTCAATCAGCACCTCACCAGCCTTTGGTCCATCTAGCTGCACCGTTTCAATCGTCAACGGTTTGCCTGCCTCGAAGGCTACTGCTGCTCTGATGTCCACTCATTCTCTCCTAATTGCATCAACGGACTCATTTCAGTTTATAACGATGTTTTTATGCGATCGCTTTTCTAATTTTCTTGTTAAATATTACTGGCTTGTTATGACAACCGTATCCTAGTTGACTGTAACAACCCAAGCATTTCTTCTAAGTTATTTAACACTTCATCTATCGCCAGTTGGAAATTTATTCAACGTGACTTATGACTCCTGAAGCGCAAGAATTCTTAGGAACATTTGTATCAGAGAGCTTCTATTACTATGCTTCTGTATTCATGTTATTGATTCATGCAGGCTTTCTCGCTTATGAAGGCGGTGCATCCCGTACTAAAAACGTTCTTGCCACAATGGTCAAAAACCTATTGACCTTATCAAGTGTTGGTTTAGCGTTTTACTTCTTCGGATGGTGGGTTTACAACGCCTTCCCCTTATTTCCAGTTACAGGTGGAATTCTTGGTCCTTGGACTAACCCAGAAGCCAATGAAACAATAAAGGCAGCAATGCCCTACGTTCAAGCCTCTTATCCGTGGTCTGATGCCTTAGCACCGAATACAGCAGACCATCTTACTGGGGTATTTTTCTTTGCTTTTGCCCTGTTTGCAATGACCACAGCTTCAATTTTATCAGGAGCCTTAATTGAACGGGTGAAAATCGGGGCTTACCTGATTATGTCAATCGTTCTTGGTGGTTTTACATGGGTTGTCGCGGCAGCTTGGGGCTGGAGTGCTTTCGGTTGGTTTTATACTCAATTTGGTTATCACGACTTTGGCTGTGCCGCCGTTGTTCATGGCGTTTCAGGATTCTTCACCTTAGGGGTACTAATCAATCTTGGTCCTAGAATTGGCAAGTATGACGAACAAGGAAAACCTCGACCCATCTTACCTCACAACCTACCTTTAACTATGGTAGGTTTAATGCTGATTTTTGTCGGTTTTTACGCTTTCTTAGCCGCTTGCCTGATTTTCCTTCCCGGTTATGCCAAGGAAACAACAATCTACGGTTCACCAATGACACTTGCTTCAATTGGTGTTAATACCACTCTCGCTCTCGCATCGGGAATAATTGCCGCTTATATCTCTTCTAAAGCAGACCCATTTTTTACAATTCCTGGAGGCTTGGCAGGAATTATTTCAGCAGGTGGTGGTATGGACTTGTATCATCCCTCTTTAGTCATTGTCATTGCTTTTATTGGTGCTTTTCTGATGCCAAAAGTTGCCATATTTATAGAAAAACTGGGCATTGATGATGCGGTAGGAGCTGTTGGAGTTCATGGTTTTTGCGGAATGTTTGGTGCTTTAGTTGTCGGACTATTTGCCAGTGGCTATCCTCAAGGAGAAGGAGTACCCCTAACTAGTTTATTTGGTCAGTTCGTCGGAGTATTTATCTGTATTGTCGTTCTTGGTTTCCTTCCAGGATATGGAACTAGCTGGATTCTGAAAAAAATGAATTTATTGCGAGTTTCTAGGGAAGAAGAAATTGAGGGTTTAGATATAGCAGATTTGGGGATTGAAGGTTACCCAGAATACAGCATGAATTGGTCAACACCAAAGAGGTTAGAACCAAGTGAAGTAGAAACGATGCCGGAAATGTTTGAACGTCCACGTCCTGGTACTGCCGGAATAGAATAGGGAGAAAATAAAAATGAGTAGTCCTTTTAAAACCCCTCAAGACTTTTTGGAAGCGAAAGGGCCAATTTATAGCTTCAGTGGTAGTCCTGCAATTATTGGTCTATTAATTATTCTTAGTGTTGGGATTTTAATTTGGTTCATCTATGCTTCCTACACCATCAAAAATGGTAAACCAGAGGCTAAAAATCCTGTAGTTGTAGGCATTCTGATTGCGCTTAGTGCATTTTCCTTAGCTGAGTCAGTTTATAAGCCTCCTGTTGAGAAATCCAATCGCACTATTACGCACAAAGAAGTAGGCAATGAACGAATTAGCCGTGCAAAGCCGAGACAGGGAGGGTATATACCAGCCGTGTTAGGAATGATTGCTTCTGGTAGCACATTACAGCGTCAATCCCGAAAATCTCGTCGCCGTGTCCAGAATGGTAATTTAATTTTGGGAAATATTTCTCAGCAAATCCAGAAAGGACTGTCTTTGAGGGGACGTTCTACTCGAACCACAGGAGCTAATCCGAGTAAGCGTCGGTCTTTTTAGTCATACTGTAGAAAAGTTGCGATCGCACTTCTGGTCTAAGGGTGGGCAATGCTCACCCTTATCATTTAGCTATAAATGGACTTCACACGGCTTTCTGCGGAAGCTAGTAATTAAACTTCTGGCTATGACCAAGCTTTCCAGCGAACAGTTATTTCTCACCGAAGCGGCAAAAGCACTGCTGGATAAAGAAGAACACTCACCGTTTCTCAATCTTTCTCAGTATCAACTTTGGGAGTTAGTGGGTGTTGATGGTTTGCAATTGGTCAAGCGACTTGTGAGTAATGTGGCAGCGAAGATTGCTCCATTCCAATCCCTTGACTTTATCTTTACGGGTTATCAATATTCAGTTCTACGCTTGTGTGAAAGACGCTTTCGCTTGGGTTTGTATGGAGATTTGGGAACGTATGGCGGCTTGAATTTTGAGGAGGCGATCGCTTCTGCAAAAATAGGGTTACAAGTCTGGGCAAAACCTTGTGGCACAATGCAGACAATAGCCCTTCCCGAAGCCACTGCCCTAAACTTACTCCCCCGAATTGCTGTTGTTAAACCACCCCATTGTTTGCAGGGACTATCGCCAAATTGTGCTGTACCTGCCACAGTTCATGAGATTCCTGTCCTCATCTGGCGACATCGCTTACTCTCAGAGGCAGTGTTTGAGTTACATTCAGCCGTGCAAGATGCCGAGACGATTGGCAGAGCAGCAGCACAAACGCGATCGCAGTAAAGTGAATAAATAGATAGCTCTCCATTGGCGGGAGAAATTGTTGGAATAGAAACTCATGGCATCAGAAACCATCGTTCTTTTATCGAGCCGAGAAATAGAAAAAATGCGTCAGGCTGGGCGCTTTGCTGCTGAACTCCTAGACCACCTGGAAACGATGGTGAAGCCAGGAGTTAGCACATTAGAGCTGAATGATGAGGCTGAACGCTGGACACAAAGTCGTGGCGCAAAAAGCGGCCCTCTTGGCTACCACGGCTTTCCTAAGTCCATCTGCACTAGTGTAAATGAGGTAGTCTGTCACGGCATCCCGAATGCCAAACAAATCCTTAAAGAAGGTGACATCATCAACATTGATGTTACGCCAATTCTCGATGGCTATTACGGCGATACCTCCAAAACCTTCTTTGTTGGTACTCCCTCCCCCATGGCGAAAAAGTTGGTTGAGGTGACCCAAAAGTGTTTAGATGTCGGCATTGCTGAAGTTAAGCCAGGAGCAAAGATTGGAGACATTGGTGCAGCAATTCAGGAATATGCTGAGGCACAAGGGTTTTCTGTAGTCCGAGATTTCGTTGGACACGGCGTTAGCAATATTTTCCATACCGCGCCCCAGGTTCCTCACTATGGCACAAGAGGAAAGGGCAAGCGCCTTCGTCCTGGGATGGTATTCACCATTGAGCCAATGATTAATGAAGGTACCTGGGAAGTTGAGGTTCTCGCTGATCAATGGACGGCTCTCACGAAAGACCGTAAGCTTTCTGCTCAATTTGAGCATACCGTAGCAGTGACTCAAGACGGTGTTGAAATCCTAACTCTCTCTAGAAAGGTTGCTAAAGTCTAATCGCCTTAAGACAAAACGCCCTCAATCATCGACTCAGTTCATAACACTAATCTCATTAAACTAGTGCGATCGCCTTTGGTAGGGAATAAATGCGATCGCATTTATTCCCTACCTGTCATGGGTTTGTGGAGAAAGGTCAAAGGAACGATCATCCTTGCCTTTTCGCTATTTGGTGCATTGAAAAACTAAAGATAGGCTTCCTGAAGGGAAGGCATCTATCAACCTCCTAGCCTGCGATTGAGGAGATACTCTCAACTTGTGACACCCGTCACAAATAAGTTTGACTTCAAGTCACGATACCTTGAAGATGATGTCACGCTTTTGACTGATATAGCTACCGATTTCCTGCGATAAAGTTCACCCTTTGGTATGACTTATTTCATCGACTGTTTGAAAGAAACGCCTGAGGATGAACTTTGTCAACTCTGTGGAAACGAGATATATGGATTTTCAGGGTAGCGTCCGCTACGAATCCAACGCTTCTAGTTATGCACTTAGGGCAGGTTGCGCTCAAAAAATGACTCCAGATGAACTGTTGCAACGCTATGCAGCAGGAGAACGTAATTTTCGAGGAGTTAACCTTAGTGATGAAATCCTGATTTGGGCAGACTTACGTGGAGCAGACTTACGTGGGGCTAATCTACGGGGAGTAAACCTAAATTGGGCAAACTTAAGCCGAGTCAACTTAATTGGAGCAGACTTGCGGGGGGCAGACTTAGCTTGGGCTAACCTGAAAAAGGCTGACTTACGCTGGGCAAACTTGAGTGAAGCAAACTTTAGTGCAGCTAATTTGAGCGGTACTGATTGGAGTGGCGCAATAATGCCTGACGGAACAATCTTGCCTATAGAAAATCCTCGTCCAACCCCAAAACTTCTTTCGTGGTTGTTAATGCCTTTTAACCGATAACAGCCCTCAAGTCACAAATTTCTAATGCTCTTCTCAAGCAAATACTACTGTCCGATTGCCATAAACCAGCACCTGATGGCGCAGGTGTAAGCGTACTGCTCTTGCTAAAACAACTCGTTCTAAGTCCTTCCCTTTGCGAATCAAATCAGCAACGCTGTCTCGGTGGCTGACTCGCACAACATCTTGCTCAATAATTGGTCCTGCATCTAATTCAGGCGTGACATAGTGAGCTGTTGCACCAATGGTTTTAACACCTCGCTCATGCGCTTGGTGGTAAGGCTTTGCTCCTGCAAAGGCGGGGAGAAAGGAATGATGAATGTTGATGACTTGAGGAAATTGGTGAATAAATTCTGGACTGAGAACTTGCATATATTTAGCAAGAATCACTAGGTCGATGTTGTACTGATGCAGGAGTTCTAGCTGTTTGGCTTCCTGCTCAGCTTTATTATCCTTGGTAACGGGAATGTAGTGATAGTCAATGCCAAATTGAGCGGCGACATCTTTTAAATCAGTGTGGTTGCTGATAATAAGTGGAATCTCAGCAAAAAATTCTTTGGCTTTATGTCGCCAAACCAAGTCAAACAGACAATGATCTTGGCGGCTAACCCAAATTGCTAGACGGGGAGTTTTGTCTGAGAAGTGCAACGAGAAATTAGCTTTTAGGGGTTTTGCGATCGCATTAAATGCAGGTGCAATCAACTCACGCGGCAAATTAAAATCATCAAGTTGCCATTCAATTCGGGTGAGAAACAGCCCAGTGGCGAAATCAGTGTGTTGGTCAGCATGAATAATATTGCCGCCATTGAAGTCGATAAAATTAGCAAATTTGGCGACGAGTCCGCGTTGGTCAGGGCAGGAAATTAGCAGCGTTGCTGTTGAGCCTGTCATGTTTTAATCTCTAAATAGTTAAATATCAATTCTTTTCGTCTCAATAGAGAATTAAAACAACTCCGGTAATGATGAACTAGATACTAAACCTACATAGTCCTGATAAAGAACTTTTACGTCATGTCCAGTAATAGAGGCTACTACTACAGGATTTAAACCAGCTTCTAAACAATGAGATATAAAGGTATGTCTTGTGTTATAGGGTCTACGATAAGGAATACCTAACCGAGTTAAAATCGTTTGCCATGCACGACGGCTAAAGTTATGTTCATCTAATGCATTCCCTTGACGAGTCACGAACACTGGAGCATCTGGATTAACCTTTTCTGGCTTTATAGATTGGAGCAAATTCTTGAGGTCGCTACTGACAGGGATTGTACGAGCCTTGTTATTTTTAGCAGATTTTCTTACTCCTTTCGTTAAACTTTCACCAATCCAGATAGTAGAGAAATCATCTGATATATGCTTCCAGCATAAACCTATAGCTTCACCAGTTCGTACACCCGTAGAAAATAGAAACTGCACATAACTTGCATAGTGCTTATAATAAGGCTCATTTTTAAATGCTTCTATAATTGCCTGAACTTCATCTTTAGTAAAGGGTTTTGGCGATTGTTTTGGAGCAACTTTTATACGCTTTTGTAAATTTTTCCAAGGATTATATTCTACAATTTGTTTTTTCATTGCCCACTCCCAACAGGCATTGAGCAAGCCTAAACGCTCTTTTAGTACTCTTTCAGAGTTTTTATCTCTCAACCAATCTGTAAACTGTTCAGCACAAGTATCACTTAAAAAACAAGCAGGTTTATCTCCTAGACATTTTTGGTTCATTCCATCCTGACATTCAAACTGATTTAGGTAGTTCAGAGTAGCTTGATATTTTTCGAGAGTGCGACTATAAACATCTTTAGTCTTAGTGTCAATAAAATCCTTGAATAGTTCACTGATAGTGACTTTTGTCTCTACTTTCTGCTGAGTTGCAACCTGTGTTTGTAGTTTGTACTTTTGTAAAGTACAGTCATAGTTACCTGAGATAATGTCAAGTTCTATCTGACGAGCTTTTAGTTCTGCAAGCTTTCTATTTTCGGGAGAATCTGCTAATCCAAGAGAGAAAGCCTTCTGCTTACCATTAACTCGAAATCTCAGTCTTAAACGATTCTGGAATGCTTCTACAGACACATTCCCTTTGCTAGCTTTACCAGTAAAGGCTACCTGCGTTTTAGTTGGCATCTCTGATTTTTTGAGTATGATATCGTGGAGGTCAAAGTTATCGTACTCAATTCATACTCAAAAACGCAAGTATTTGCTTAAGTGACTGAGCTTTACAACATTCAGTCTACGCTATATCAATGCTTTGAGATGGACACAACTGGACTCGAACCAGTGACCCCCACGATGTCAACGTGGTGCTCTAACCAACTGAGCTATGCGTCCGAACAATAGATAACGATAGCACACTTAGAAGGAAAGCTGCAATTTTTAAGGAATTGACTACAGGACAAATACATCTAGAAGTGTGAAGAAGGCAGAAGGGAGTACTCAGATGGGGATTCAACCCCACCTGAATGCAAGCCACTTGAAGAAGTGGGGGATTCTCGCCCCTTGCTACCTTTCGGTGACCAGAACGCAGACAGCCGTTGGGCATAAAAATAAACCGTCTGCCTGACTGCACTAGGTAGCGCAGTTAGGGTAATTCAGCCTTTAAGCTCATAATTCACCAAGGTCTTTAAGAAACAATTCCACTTCAGAGGCTGTAGGTTGAGCCGCGATCGCACCAGGTTTCAATGTTGTTAATGCCCCCACGGCACTGGCGTATTTAATGATGTTCGTTGTAGATTCAAACGTCTCAAAGCCCTTAAGTCCTTGATGGCATAGCTGATGGAGGAAACCAGCAACGAAGCCATCTCCAGCCCCCGTGGCATCTTTAACATCCACTTCAAACGCGGGAAACTTGCCTTCATGGTCATTGAGACAGTAGGAACAGCCTTGATCTCCATCGGTGACTAGGACACCTTCTACTGAACCCAGACGATGGGTAATCGCACCTGCGTCACTAGTGTCAAAGAACAACTCAGCTTCTTCCTTCGCAAGTTTGAGGAAGTCAACTTTCTTGAAAAGTTCTTGAACTAAAGGCTTTGCGGCATTAGTGTCAGGCCAAAAGACTGGACGCCAGTTGATATCTAAGAAAATCTTGACATCATACTGCTCTGCAAATTGCAGCGCTTTTGCGATCGCGTCACGACTTTGGGGATAGGCTAGCTCCAGGGTTCCCAGGACTAAAATTTCAGCCTCTTCAAATAAGGATTCGGGTATCTGTGACGCTTGGAGGAAGGCATCCGCAAATTGGGTTGTGTCTAAGCCGCCAAAACCTGCAAATTCGCGATCGCCTTTTTCAGTACGCACCACATAAACTTGTCGCGTCGGTGCTGTGGAATGGCGCTGGACACCCGTGCTGTCTACTCCAATCTCCTGCAATAGCTGTACCAGAGTATCTCCAGGCTCATCTTGTCCCACACAACCCAAAAAACCAGCCGGAGTGCCTAGCTTAACTAAGGCACAAGCAACATTAGCGGGAGCGCCTCCCGGATAAGGCGTCCAAGATTCAACCTCCTCAAGCGATCGCCCTAGCTGATCAGCTAGAAGGTCAAACAATATTTCACCAAGGCAGAGTACACGCGGTTTGGTCACGGCTAGATCCAGCTCAACTTTTTCAGACTAAACAAAGGCTTCATCCCCTAATAAGAGATATCACCGATAAAGTCAAGATCGAAAACAAGAAGTAGAGAGAAATAGGAGAACTATTTTTCTATAGCTCTTTTTTCCCTGCTTCCTGCCTCCCCTACTTTCTTCCTTAACTCACTCAACGGCAAGCCTTTGCACCTAAAAATTTAACAGAGTGTGTTAATAAGGATTATTCAGACGCAGACGTTATTAACAATCCTCTAAAATAGTAAGTAGATATACCAAGGGCAAAATACCTATGGCTGGTGGCGAATCTTATACCCCCGCGTCTCTTTCAGACCGCGAAGTACAAATTATAGAACTAGTAGCCGCAGGTTTAACCAATCATGAAATCGCCCAGCAGCTAGAAATTAGTAAACGCACAGTTGATAACCACATCAGCAACATCCTCACGAAGACAGCAACAGATAATCGGGTGGCATTGGTACGTTGGGCTTTGCAGTGGGGCAAGGTTTGCTTGAACGATGTCAACTGCTGCCCTTTACCGTCCCCGAATGATGAAGTGCTGTCCTAGCTGGGATCATGCGTTCCTCAAGGTTTTAGGGCTTTGTTTAGTAATTGGATTGGCAAGTTGTGGCGGTTTCCTTTGGGATGGCTTCGGTTCGGGTGGCTTTGTAACTCCGCCGACTCAAAATCTGGGTGCAACTCTCAATAGTTCCGCCGCTGACCAAGAACCCAGTTATTCTTACGATGGGCGCTACTTAGTCTTTGCCTCTGATCGTCTGGCACAGCGAAGCATCTATCTCTACGATATGCAGCAACGGCGTCTCGTGGATTTGCCTGGACTAAATCAGCCAAATACCCTCCAAGAACAGCCAGATATCAGTGCTGATGGTCGCTACATTGTTTATATTTCGGAGCAGTTGGGTAAGCCGGATGTCTTTGTTTACGATCGCCAAACCTTTGAAGCTAAACGCTTAACCGAAAATATCTTGGCAGAAGTCCGTCATCCGACGATTAGCGGTAATGGTCGCTTTGTTGCTTTTGAGTCTAATCGCTCAGGGCAGTGGAATATAGAGATTTATGATCGTGGAACTGGTGTTGACTTGTCCTTACCTAGTGGTTCAGCAGCACCTCCGAAAGCATCGCCACCTTCCCCATCTCCTTAGCCAGTGTTCCACTTGAAGTGATCGCACTTCTAAACTGAAGTTCCCCCATACAGATGTACTGTTTAGTAAGCAAGAGCTTGCTCTGCTTGAGATAGAGATATCGTTCCCGTCAGCTTTGTACCCATGTAGTTTTAGATTTTCTTAAGC
>NZ_JACJNU010000047.1:0-176096 GCF_014849525.1 Microcoleus sp. FACHB-SPT15
GGTTCTAGGATATTGACTCTCACCTACATGGTCATTCAGTTGTCAAGGTTCTATACCTTGCGGCTAATCCCCCTAATCCTTAACAGGATTGGTTTCTAGCCAACGATTCGCACGGTACGCCCCAAGTCCACTCCGATAACATCGGTAGCTTTTAAAGGAATTGGGGCATCACTCTTTACCTGGATATTGGCCGAGTAAGTACCATTCTGGTTTTTAACCAACGTGGCAGAGGTTGGAGTAAACCCTGACAACTTGCCTTTTTGGTAACTGCCAACGTCTACCAAAAAGCGCTCCCTACCTCCAACTAGCGTTAACGAAACCGACCAATCTTTTTCCCTAAATGAGAAGATTCGTGCATCGTAATCAGCAGAAGTAGGCAGGAATGATTTAACAGGTTTCCCCTGGCGCTTGGCTGTCTTGCGATTGGCACTCACCCTGTTGATTGCACGAATCGCAAGGTTAGATGAAAGTCCAAATTGCTCTCTAACAAGCTTGTAGACTTGGTTTTGAATGGTTACATTGTGCGTAATCTTTGGCTCTACAACTTCGTTGATGTAGTTGCAAGCGCCCGCAAACGCCTGGAGGGTTGCCTCTATTTTGGCAACCTGTTCAGTCGTTGGGTTAATCTTACAAACTATCGTCAGAACCTGCTTTTCCATGCCCTGATTATATCACTGCAATGAGCATCTATTATAAAACTCCGTGCCTCCGTTTTACTCGCTATTCCTCTCGCCGCTAAACTATTGGGGGTACTTACCTACGGTTCGATAAATCCCCCTCTTATAGCGGGAGCCTCCTACCGAAAACAGGTGATGTTTGGCAATGAATGTGTTTGGCATAGTGCGATCGCTTTTTGGTTGAGTTTTGGTACGAGGAGGAGCGATCGCACAAAATGCCTACCGCAATTAGGCGATGACTGTTTGTGACACTCGAAGGGCAGAATGTAGGTTATAAAGTCGAGAGCGATCGCGACTACTATCTCTGGGCTGCGATCGCTAACTTTGCCCCCTCAACCCGACGCAAGCGATCCATCACACTTACCACCCGACCATGATCGACTTTTTCATCGGCATTGACGATCACGAGCGATTCAGAATTCGGTTCTACCAGAGATCTCACTTCCTGCTCAAGAGCTTCTAACTCAATCGGCTTACGGTTGAGTGCAATTTCTCCATCCGGCTGAATCGTCACAGTAATTTTGGTGCTGGGCTGACTTTGTGCCGTTTTGGCGTTCGGTAAGTTCACCGGCAACCCTTCTGAACGGGTCAAATACAACGTCGAAATGATGAAAAACGCCAAAATCGAGAAAATCACGTCGATCATCGGCACGATGTTGATTTCCGCCGGCTTCTCTGATTCATCGGGAAGTCGCATAAACATCTCTCCCTTGCTCGTATTGACGGCGATACAGTAGTTCCAATTGACCACCGTACTCCTGAATCAACGCTAGCTGCCGTTGATATAAGCCACGAAACATGTTGGCGAAAACGAGGGTGAAGATGGCTACAACTAACCCCATCACTGTCGAAACTAAGGCTTCAGAAATCCCTCCAGTGACTCCCGCCGTGCGGCTACCCCCGACATCACCAATCTTCAGGGAAGAAAAAGCAGTCATTAAGCCCAAAATCGTTCCCAACAGACCTAGCAGTGGAGAAATGCTGACAATCGTATCAAACACGGTATTAAACCGTTTCAACGTTGGCAGTTCCGCCTGTGCTGCACTCTCTAAGGCGAGGCGGAACTCTTCTGGGTTGGGGCGATCGAGTTCTAAGGCTTCGAGGAAAATTTTCGCAATAGGCAGATCGGCATTCTGCCGTAGATAGTTGATAGCAATGTTTGGGTTTTGCTGGTAGAGCTTCAAAACCTCACGGACAACTCGCTGTTGGCGACGAGTAACCCGAAACCAAAATATTAACCGTTCGGCAATCAAGGCAACTGCCACTAAGGAAAAACAGAGTAAAGGCCAGGCGACAATTCCACCTGCCTTAAAAAACGTGATAATTGGCATGCACTTTCTGGCAATAGTGACTCAAAAAGCTCAGCCAGTTTTTCGGCTTACTGGGCGAGAACAAGCTGAGAATTCTTTTCAATAGAATTATTGCTAATAGTCCTCATTGTCAAGTATCCCGGTGAAAAAATCTTGCGTATTGGGGAGTGGCGAGAAAGTTTTCAGCAACGAATTGAAGGCTAAAACTGCTGTTATATCTGGTTTTAAGCCACTTTTTGCCTTGGAATCCGTTGCAACTGCATTAAAGTCTCTTACTTGACAGGTGTCGCAAAGCCATATTACTACATGCGACTTAATGAAAAAGATTTTAACCAAGCAGGGGATGACATTACCTGAAAGCCTTCAGAAGGCGCTAAAGAGCGAAGTTTGACAGCGTGTCCGGGGAGGGATGGAAATAGGGCTTGAACCTATAGCATATTATTGCGATCATTCGTCAAGTGCTTGAGCTTCAAATATTTCAACAGGAGCAAGGGATTTGAAATTATTTGTCAAGGTGTTAAAGAATACAAGCGTCGTGCTTCTTCGGTTTTTGCCGAACGCTCCTGGCGCAATGCCTCAAGTTGTTTTTCTTGACAATAACACCTCAGCCATTTTATGGTTTAACACTTAATGCAACTTATATGCAATAATGTGGAGCGATTCAGACGGTATGCGCTCCGGTAATTAGGGAAAGTGTTTAGGGCATGAGCATTTCAAGCTTCTGCATCGAGCAACGCGAGAAGGAACAAGAGGCTCTCAAGAAGTTCCTGACAATCAGCCTTGTCGGTTCAGCCGTGTTTCATGTGGTACTTGGTTTCGGCATAAGCTGGCTGTGGGCGAAACAGCCGGAACTTGCCGATGATCCGATTGAAATCATCGTGGTTGAAGAACCAGATACCGAAGAGAAACCGCTAACAGATACTCCAAAGCCGGAGCCGACTCCACAGCAACCCATTAAAACTGAGGCTCCCAAGCCTCCGATACCTCAACCCACAATCCCCACAGTACCTCTCACACAAAAAGCTCAACCCGCACCCTCAGCTCCCGCAGCACCTCAAAGAGCGGTGACCCAACCAGTACCCAATCTACCAGCAGCGCCGCCTCAACCCGTCGCGCCACCTGCACCAGCCGCACTAGCTCCGCCAACTCAACCGACAACGGAACCCAGACCCGTTATCACACCTCCCCAGGAACCGACTTCTAAATCCTCAGAACCTGCCCCTATTACACCACCGGAGTCGGTAGCAATCGATCGCTCCGCACCTCCGCGCCCAGATCGAAGTTCTCAACCGCTTCAAACTGACTCAGACACGAGGCAAGTTAGAGAACGCTTGAGTGAACCCACTCAGTCAGAATCAACAGCATCACCAACGGATGACTCCTCAGAGTCCAACCCTGCATCCCCAGG
Source organism: Microcoleus sp. FACHB-SPT15 (assembly GCF_014849525.1). Classification (NCBI taxonomy): domain Bacteria; kingdom Bacillati; phylum Cyanobacteriota; class Cyanophyceae; order Oscillatoriales; family Microcoleaceae; genus Microcoleus; species Microcoleus sp. FACHB-SPT15. Next base: position 3,396 of record NZ_JACJNU010000047.1, read on the forward strand.
AGCAGTGGCAACGAATCGCTCAGCACCCGCACGACCAACAGGGGTTTCTGGACTACTTTCAGATGCCTCAACTGTTGCTAGGCAAATTAGAGAAAGACTGGGCGGCAGTTCCTCCCAACCCACAGCATCTCCAGGTGAGGGCAGCTCAAACGCTAACCCCGCATCCCCAGGAGCAGTGGCAACGAATCGTTCAGCACCTCCACGACCAAGGGGTGCTTCCCAGGCACTTCAAGGTTCCTCCCCGGACTCCCGGCAATTTAGAGAGAGTTTCAGTGGTGGGAGTTCCTCTGAAACTACTTCAGTTGGTGGTGGCAATTCCATTGCTAACCCTACATCAGGCGGAGCGGTGGCAGCTAATCGTTCAGCCCCCCCACGACCAGGGTCAGGAAACGGTGTCCCAGGCGGTGTTCCAGGCGGTGTCCCAGGTGGTGTCCCAGGCGGTTCGGGGACAGGTTCTGGAAGAGGGGGAGTGAGTTGCATTAGTGGCTGTCCGCCTGAATATCCATCCATCCTAGATGGCAAAGAAGGTAATGCAGTTGTCCGGGTTGTGGTGGATCAAAGTGGCAATGTCGTTGATTCGGCAATCGCAGAAGGTAGCGGTAATAGTCAAATTAGGGAAGCCGCGATCGCTGCTGCGAGAAAGATGAAGTTTACAAAACCAGAAGGCGGAAGGCGCGTTGCGGTTCGAGTAACGATTAACTTTACGCTCGCAGGGTCTGATTTTGACCGTCAAGCCCGTGAACGTCAAGCACAGAACGAGCGCGAACGCCAGCAGAGAGAACGGGAACGCCAAGCACAACTCGAACGAGAACGTCAAGAACAGCAGCGTCAGGCGCAGCTTGAACGGGAACGTCAGGAACAGGAACGCCAATCGCAACTTGAACGGGAACGTCAGGAACAGGAACGCCAATCGCAACTCGAACAGGAACGTCAGGAACAGCAGCGTCAAGAACGACAGGAACAGGAACGCCAATCGCAACTCGAACAGGAACGTCAGGAACAGCAGCGTCAAGAACGACAGGAACAGGAACGACAGGAACAGGAACGTCAAGAACAGCTTGAACGGGAACGTCAAGAACGGGAACGCCAAGAACAGCTTGAACGGGAACGTCAGGAACAACAGGAAGAAGTTCCGCTCTCCGTACCTGCCCAATAAGCTTAATAGACGCTACTAATGTCGATTTGCCTTTAGTCAAGCCAGATGTGATTCATAAACATTACAACAACCAGCAAGAGTTCACCAAATCAAGGAGTTTAGAGGTTTTTCAGAGTTATGCTGCGGACAATCAGGCGCTTCGGAATAACCCTATTAATTGCTTCAAGCTTAGAGATTGCAGGCGTAATCAGTAATTCACTGCCAGCAGTGGCAGCCGTCGTGACGTTACCCGATGGGGGACGTTGCGAAGGGGAAATGACCAACGGTAGCCTTAACGGCAAAGTCACCTGCGAATACGCCAATGGCGATCGCTATGAAGGCAATTTCACAGACGGGAAGAAACAAGGTCAAGGAGTGTACACCTTTGCTCAAGGAGGGCGTTACGAAGGAGAGTTCACCGATGACACGCCGAGTGGCAAAGGTGTTCGGGTATACCCAGATGGCGATCGCTATGAAGGCGAGTTTCGTGACGGTCAGCCCAACGGCATGGGAGCCTACATTAGAGCTGATGGGGGTCGTTACGAGGGACAGTTCACGGATGGCAATCCCAGCGGCACGGGAACTTTCATCTTAGCGAATGGCGATCGTTGCTTTGGAGAAATCAGCGACAGTCAAATCAACGGTAAAGGGGTTTGCGAATACGCCAACAAAAACCGCTATGAAGGCGAACTGCAAAATAGTCAGCCTAATGGTCAAGGGGTTTACACCTTTGCTGAAGGGGGACGCTACGAAGGTCAATTCAGCAATGGTCAATTTAACGGTAAAGGTGTCCGGGAATACGCCAACAAGAATCGCTACGAAGGGGAATTTAGCAACGGTAAGCCACAGGGTCAAGGAGTTTATACCTTCGCCGATGGAAACCGCTACGAAGGTCAATTTAGTGATGGTCAATTTAATGGCAAAGGAGTCTTCACCGAAGCGAATGGAAATCGTTACGAGGGCGAGTTTAGTAACGGGAAGTTCAACGGTACTGGGGTCTACACGTTTGCCAATGGCGATCGCTGTGAAGGAAAGTTTAGCGAGGGTCAGTTAAACGGTCAAGCCGCCTGCAAGTATTCCAGTGGAGACAGCTTTCAAGGAGAATTCCGCAACGGCCAGAGGCAGGGGCAAGGTGTCTACATTTTTGCCGATGGAACCCGTGTAGAAGGCAATTGGAATAATGGGGAACTTCAGCAATAGTTTCCCTTATTATCGACAACGATTGAGGAAAGAAGCGATTGGCAATCGAGAGCGCTACTACAAATGGGTCAAGTACAAAACGAGTGCGTCCCTTACTCCTAATCGGTTTGGCACTGAGTTTGTTAATTCTGCTAACGCTTTTAGTGGCGAGCATTACTTTGGGCGCAGCTAAGATTCCCCTTAGAACGATTTATGACGCTTTCACAGCGTTTGATGGCTCTACCGACCATCTGATTATCTACACTGTACGGTTGCCGCGATCGCTAATTGCCGTTTTAGTCGGTGCCGCCCTAGCTGTCGCCGGTGCGCTGATGCAAGGCTTAACTCGCAATCCGTTAGCTGAACCCGGAATCTTAGGGATTAATGCGGGTGCTGCCCTAGCCGTAGTAAGCGCCATTTTCCTCTTCGGCACCTCCTCTCCAGGTATTTATGCTGGATGTGCCTTCCTCGGTGCATCTGCTACCGCCATTAGCGTTTATTTACTCGGTTCCCTCAGTCGTGGAGGACTCACTCCACTGAACCTCACCCTAGCTGGTGCTGCTCTTACCGCCCTCCTCTCCTCTCTCACAACGGCTATCCTCATCCTCAGCCAAAGGACACTGGATGAAATTCGCTTTTGGCTGGCTGGCTCGGTAGCGGGTAGGGATTTCAGCTTATTCTTGCAAGTATTGCCTTACATCATTATCGGATTAGCGATCGCATTCGCTTTAGGCAGGCAAATTACTACCATTAGTCTGGGCGAAGAGGTCGCCCGTAGCTTAGGTCAAGAAACTGTGTGGGTAAAAGTGCTTGCCGCTGTGAGTATTGTTTTGCTAGCCGGGAGTGCTGTTGCGATCGCAGGCCCAATCGGGTTTGTTGGTCTTATCATCCCCCACATCGTCCGTTTTCTCATCGGCGTGGATTACCGTTGGATTTTGCCCTATTGTGCTGTTTTTGGTGCCATATTACTGCTCATCTCCGATATTGGGGCGCGGTTGCTAATCCGACCCCAAGAACTACCTATAGGAGTAATGACAGCTATTGCCGGTGCGCCGTTCTTCATCTATCTTGCTCGGTGGAAAGTCAAACGATGAGAAAAAGCTGGCTGGTTATTCGTCCCTGGCAGTTACCTCTGTCTTTCCGCCTAGAGCGACACGTTCCATCGACACTGTTGGTACTCAGTGCGGTCATTCTTGCAGTAATGGTACTGAGTGTAGGACAGGGCGAGTATCCCATCCCACCCTTGGAAGTTTTGAAAACTCTCGTGGGATTACCCACAGCTAACCCGGACTACCCCTTTATTATCAACACGCTACGCTTACCCCGAACGCTAGTTGCCTTCGGTGTTGGCGTAGCATTAGGTATCTCCGGCACCATTCTTCAAGGTTTAACGCGCAATCCCCTGGTAGAACCGGGGATAATTGGCGTGAATGCGGGTGCAAGTTTAGCTGCCGTCGCCCTGATTGTTCTGTTTCCCAATGTTCCCCTGTTTGCTTTGCCTGTGTCTGCCTTCGTTGGTGCGTTGGCTGTCGCTATCTTCATTTACTTACTGGCATGGGACAAGGGTAGTTCCCCAATCCGTCTGATTTTAGTTGGTGTCGGCATTGCTGCTGTCATCAGCGCGTTGACAACGTTACTGATTACCTTTGGTGAAATCGATAGTGTCACTCAGGCATTGGTTTGGCTAGCAGGAAGTGTCTACGGACGCAGTTGGGAACACCTCAGATCATTGCTGCCTTGGCTGGCTGTGTTTGTGCCACTGTCGTTAGTGTGGGCGAGACAACTCAACATAATCTCTCTGGGAGACGACATCGCTAGAGGACTGGGAATGCAGGTTGAGTGGCAGAGGAATTTGCTATTGCTGACGAGTGCGGCAATGGCAGGTGCAGCAGTTGCCACGGCAGGCACGATTAGCCTTGTCGGCTTGATGGCACCGCACTTGGGGCGTCAGTTGGTTGGGCCAAATCATGAAGGGTTGATGCTCACAGCGGCACTGATGGGTGGACTGATAGTGGTGCTGGCAGACTGGTTGGGGCGGATACTCTTTGCACCCATTGAGATTCCCTGCGGCGTGATTACCGCAACGGTTGGTGCGCCCTATTTTCTCTATCTGCTGATCCGCAACCGCAAGCGATGAACCTACCAATGCACGCCATGAACCGACTCTCAACTCACAGGCTGACTCTCGCTTATGATGGGGTATCCATCATCAAGAACCTTGACCTGAAAATTCCTCTGGAAAAGATTACTACCCTAGTTGGTCCCAACGGCTGTGGTAAGTCAACTCTGCTACGGGGACTGGCAAGGTTACTGAAACCTCGTGCTGGTGCGGTTTATCTCGATGGTGCTGATATTTTCAAGCTATCTACAAAAGCTGTAGCAAAGCGACTGGGCATTCTCCCTCAAGGTCCAGTGGCTCCGGAAGGTTTGACCGTTCGAGATTTGGTGGCTCAAGGTCGTTATCCTTATCAGAATTGGTTGCAGCAGTGGTCGAAAGAGGATGAGCGTCTTGTCGAAAAGGCACTCATGACTACAGGAATGATCGAATTGGCAGAGCGAGCACTGGACACCCTCTCAGGAGGACAGCGACAGCGAGCTTGGATTGCGATGGCATTAGCTCAGGATACAGAGATTCTGTTGTTGGATGAACCGACGACGTTCTTGGACTTGGCGCATCAAGTCGAGGTGTTGGATTTGCTTTATGAGTTGAACCAGAGCGAAGGGCGGACAATTGTGATGGTACTCCACGACCTCAATCAGGCGTGTCGCTATGCCGATAACATAGTGGCAATGCGACAGGGGCAAATTATTGCTCAAGGAGTACCAGAGCAGGTGATGACGGAAGCAATGGTACGAGAGGTGTTTGAGTTAGATTGTCGGATTGTGCCAGATCCAGTCGTGGGAACGCCGATGTGTGTGCCCATTGGTCGGCGAGTGAAGCTGAGGAACCGCTGATATCCTTTGATTAGCTCTGCTGTTTGAGCTAGCTCATAGAAGTCATTCGGAATGCTCACTATATTGGGCTTAGAAACAAAGCGGTAAACAAAACCGCGATGAACCAAAGCTCACTAAATGAGAAGTTCTGAATATGGTTAGCCAAAAAACAATCGAGATCGTCAAGTCCACAGCACCCATCTTAAAAAATCAAGGGAAGCAAATCACGACTCAAATGTATCAAATTATGTTTCAGAAGTACCCAGAGGTAAGAAACAAGTTTGATATGTCGGCTCAAGCTGATGGTTCTCAGCCTGTAAAATTGGCAACAGCTATCTATACTTATGCCAGCCAAATTGACAATCTACCAGCTTTAAAGTCAATGGTTGAAAAGATTGCTCATCGCCATGTGCAGACTCATGTCTTACCAGAAGAGTACTCGATTGTAGGAGAGAGCTTACTGCAAGCGATGAAGGATGTATTGAGGGAAACCGCTACAGAAGAAGTGATGGCAGCTTGGTCAGAAGCTTATCAAGCATTGTCTGAGGTCTTCATTAAGCGAGAAGACGATATTTATGAAGAACAAAAGATGCCTTTAGCATCTTGAGTCGTAACTCAGCTCAGTATTGGCTCTTTAACTGCATTTACACACGAACATCAGTTGCCTCTGAATCAATACCTTAGCAGAATCGGCAGCATGGGTCGTGCATTGAGTATTTTTCCTTTAGTGCCACCGTCAAAGGTTAACTCCAGTAGCGGAGTTGTCCCTCGTTCAATAGCGACAATACTATTGCGATCGAGCAGAGCAACAGCATTGGTCAGTTCTTTGTCGCTATTGAGGGTAATCTTAACACCCGTTAGCGTTCTGACACCCAAGGGATGAGAGATTAATTGCCTATGCGCTTCTAGGGAGCGATCGAGCCACGTTGTGAGAGCGATGGAGTCAGGAATAACAAAACAGATTGGTTCTTCCTCCTTGGCGAGATTTTCTGCCGCCAAGTTAATGTAGGTGCGCGATCGCATCCACTCTACCCAGTACTTCCTCTGATCTGCTGTACCTGACTCACAGCGCAAACCAACGCCAAAAGGAGAGGCTCTACTGTGCTGCCAACGAGTCCGCCTTAAAATGTCAATGCCTGTTCGTGCGGCATACTCTTCAACAGCCCGTTCGTTTTCTACCCAAATTAGCTCAAGGTATGCATTCTCGAAGAAAATGATCTGCGAGGCTGTTCCTTGTTCTGGACGTTGTACTCTGCGACTAGAGCAGTGCAGACCAAATTCCTGAAGCACTGAAACGCTGGTCGATCCCTCGCTGACATAGACAACACGGTGGTCAACTTCTAACAATAAATCATTCACAACTGCCAGCGACCGAATCCCATTACTGTTTTCTGTTCCATAACCTCTTTGAGTGGTGCCTAAACACTGCCACTTAGCGATTGAGGTGAAGAGGATTGACAGTGTATTAGGGTCGAGCAAGACGAGTTAGACCTGTTTTGCCAAGTCTCGACTTTGGGGTGGGAACAGAATAGATTCATTGGTCTCCAAAGATGCAAAAATTTATCATTAGTATTTTTAACAAGCTCGGAACGTCTACGGGAGACTGGGAGAGTAAAAAATCATGATAGCTGTTAACTCTGTTAAAGAGGCAAGTCAAATGCTAAAAATTCTCAACTAATTCTACAGCATTAACTCGTGTAGCGCAGCGAAAGTTTGCCCTTCTGCCTTTGTGCCCCTCTGGGGTGCTTCCTTGCCGGGACGCAGGTTCTCAGCACTAGCACCCTCTGCCCTCTGCCTTTTGCTATAACATACGAAGTGACATCCTCCACCTTATAAGGTTGAGTGAGCCAAATAGGCTATGGGCAAATTAGAAAAAAAGAGTCAAGTCGCTACTAGCTTTGATTACGACGTTTTAGAGGCTGAACAACGGATTGTCATTCAGCAACGAACTGGAGAAATTAAAGAACGCTTGCGGCACTCGGCACAGGATATTTGGGAAATTGGTCAAAAGCTGGCTGATGTGCGATCGCGTCTCAAGCACGGTCAATTTGATGCCTGGTTGAAAGCTGAGTTTGGCTGGAGCCGACGCACGGCATATAACTTTATTAGCGTATATGAAGCGTTTGGCGAACGTGCAAATCTTGCACAAATCGATATTGCAACATCAGCTCTCTACCTCTTAGCAGCACCGTCAACGCCACAAGAAGTCCGCAATGAATTTCTGCAACGAGCCAAGGAAGGCGAAACCGTAACCCACAAAGAGCTTCGCCAAGTCATCAAAGAAGAGAAATTGCAGTCTTCTCCTGCTGTTGAAAAGCCTGAAGCGTCACGAGTATTTATTGCCAAGCCTGAAGTTGTTACCCTAATCCCGAAGGCTGTGGTTGCAGCCCAAAAGCCAATCGTACAGGTGAGTACACCGAAGCTTCCTTCGGCTTCTCCTACTGTGGCTACTCCTTGTGACATCCAGTCGGGTTGGTATCTGCTAGAGAAGCAACATCTATTATTTTGTGGTGATACAGCCTCAGCAAAATTTGTAAAACGCACGCCTTATGCTGCTCTTGCGATCGCGATTACCTCAGATGACTGGGATCATGATTGGTTAATTGAACGAGCGAAAACTGCGATCGTCTTTCCAGAGTCAGAACTAAAGGAGCGAATGATCGAGCAGTTGATCGAGATGTTTTCTAAACCTGGGGAAGTCGTAATTTTCCCTTGGTTGCCCGACTCAGACATGATTGCAGTTGCCCAGAAGCTAGAGAGGCTGATTTGGGCAGGCGACCCCGATCGAGAGCGATGCCGCAACGCGATCACACACTCCGGTTTACAATTTGAGCGGATTAGCTGACAATCTGATGCAGTTTGGTAGAGAGGGACTGTAGTAAAAGCGATCGCGCTGAGTGCAGGAAAAAATGATCGCCAGGAAGCATCTGTAATGAGAAGGCTGCATTTGTCTGCTCTCCCCAAGCCTCCAGCTCATCACAACTAACCTCTCGATCTTGCAAGCCCCCGAAGGCAGAGATGGGGCAATCTAGTGGCGGTTTGGGAGCGTACACATAAGTTTCAAGCAGGGCAAAATCTGCCCGCAGAACAGGAAGAAGTAACTGCATCAGTTCAGCGTTCTCTAGAACCGTTTCAGGTGTGCCATTGAGTCGGCGCAGTTCATCCATAAATGCTGATTCCGGCAAAGCATGGATGGGTGGGCGTGGAGTAGGTATTTGAGGAGCGCGGCAACCGGACACAAATAAGTGAACTGGACTTAATCCATAGTGTCTGCCGAGTTGCTGAGCCAGTTCAAAGCTGACGAGTCCCCCCAAACTGTGACCAAAGAATGCAAAAGGTTTGTCTAAGTAAGGACGCAGGGCGCAAGCGAGTTCTGGGATGAGAGCAGAAAGCTGAGTGAACGGAGATTCCATCAGTCGGCTTCCTCGTCCAGGCAGTTCAATCGGACAAACTTCGACAGTTGATGGCAAACTATCAGACCAAGTGCGAAAACTCAAAGCCCCACTACCAGCGTAGGGGAAACAAAATAGTCGCAGTTTTGCCTGAGGATTTGGCTTGGGACAAGTTACCCAAGAGCTAAACGTTGATGTAGTTGTCATTGCAGCTTTTTAGTGTGGCAAGTTAGGAGAAATTGGAGGTAACAAGCCTGCGTTTCGTAGTTGTTCTGCACTATCTTTAATCGCTTGGACAATGTAGTCAAGATCTGCATCGGTATGCGCTGTAGATAGATAACCACCCGCTCGGAGTAGATAAACTCCCCTTTCGAGTAGGTGATAGCGTAACAACTCGATGCTCTGCGAAGATGTAGAATTTTCCGAAGGGGCAGAACTTCCTGAAGAAGCAAGACCGAAGAGTGAGCCAAAATTCGCCATGCGGATAGGCAATGCATTTTCTGCAAAGCAATTATTTAAGGCTTCAACAAACTGCGATGTGCGTTGATTCAATTGCTCTTGAAGAGTAGATCCTTGAGTTTTGAGATGCTTAAGTACAGCCCGTGCAGCAGCCATTGTGAGAGGATGCTTACAAAAAGTGCCTGCAAAAAATGTTGTTTTCGCTTGAGGATAGGAGGTATCGCCATAATTCCACATACCGCCATCAATGCCATCCATGTAGGCAGCTTTTCCCGCAATGATTCCAATCGGCATACCGCCACCGACAATCTTTCCATAAGTAGCTAAGTCGGCTTCAACACCAAACCAGGCTTGTGCGCCACCTGGATGAATGCGAAAGCCTGTTACCATTTCATCAAAGATTAATGCGATTCCTGATTCTTGAGTTAATTGTCTCAGTTGATGGAGAAATGTTTTGGGCTGTAAGTCAGGTCGTGTTGTTTGGACAGGTACAACTAAAACAGCAGCTAATTCTTGCTGATGGGCTGCGATCGCATCGAGCGACTGAGGATTTCCATACTCTAAAACTAAAACATCTTCTACAACAGATGGCGGTATTCCTGGAGCAATGGGAACTATCTGTAGATTTCCGTCTATCGTTTTTGCTTTAACTAGCGTTCCATCAAAATGACCGTGATAAGAACCTGAAAATAAGGCAATTTTGTTACGATTTTTTGCCGATCGGGCTAATCGTATCGCCGTCATCACCGCTTCTGTACCCGTATTGCTAAAAGCAACCCGCTCCATTCCTGTGAGTTTGCAAATCAACTCAGCCACTTCACCTGCAAATTCTGATTGAGGGCCGATTTGTATGCCTTTCTCAAGTTGCTCTTCCAGGGCTTTTTTGATGAAGGGTGGGTTATGACCAAAGAGATTAACTCCCAAGCCCATCATGATATCGATATATTCGTTTCCATCCACATCCCATATTCGGGAACCTAGAGATCGCTGAGCAACAATGGGGTAGAAAAGTTCTTTGAAGGGGAGGCTAAACCCTTCGGAGGCTCTAATATCTGCGAGAACTGGACGATAGGTTTGGGTGAGTTGTTTAGATGTTTTTGTCCGCTTAGTGTAGCGTTCAATTAGTTCATGTAGATACTTTTGCTGGCGTGAAATTGTGCTGTCTTTTGTTTGCATTTTATGGTTATGGGGGCAAATGTTGGTCGGTTTCAGAGGTTGTAACTACGCTGTTAGCCGCCAGGGATTCAAATCCCTGGCTCATAGCTCATGTCCATTAAAATGGACTGGAAATTTTGTCAGCTAACACGGCATATTTATTGTGTGCGGGGCATTAAGAAAACCGCTTTGAATGAGATAAGAGAAGTAGGTTCGGAGCAACTCAGCATTGACTGACGGACAAACGATTGAGGTATTTGTCAGTCCCTCGGTGGTATTCTGGCAATTAAACTTTAAGGCGGCTGAGCCTGCGGTTTCTTCTAAAGAGTCTTGAGTGCTGGTGCGATCGCTTCCCATTCCAGCAAAAAACGGGATGAGTGGGTACAGAGGATTATCTGAGAAACGCTCCGCAGCATTGAGAAACTCGGCTTGCCACCGGTTATGAGACATCAATTGGATAGGATAGCCAAATTTGCCAATCCAGTTAAACAACTCGAATGAGCGGATGGAGTGAGGATTGGATAGGTGAAATATCTTGCCGAAGGATTGTTCTTGCTTGGATAAATGAGCGATCGCTTTACTTACATAGTCCACAGGAGTCATATCCACTGTTGTATCTACATCTGGCGCAAATCCAAGCTCGATAAAGCCTTTGAGCATTCTGTAAAGGCGATCGTTGGTGTTACAGATACCCGTTTGGCTGTGTCCCGATACGCGCCCCAGCCTATAAATAGAAACAGGCAATCCGCGATCGCTTGCTGTGGCGACTAACTTCTCAGCAACCCATTTAGTTTGCCCATAACCACCCGATGGCACTTGGCTATGGTTGAAGCAGTAAAGTTCTTGAATCCCCTTAACTTCAGCATGACTCGCTGAAGTTAAAACGCTGAGGGTCGAAATGTAATGTACGGGCTTCACTTTAATGCGACTGGCTAACCTCAGTACTTCTTGAGTTCCCAGAACATTCGCTGCCTTGAGAGTAGAGTAAGGATGAACGAGATTAATCGATGCAGCATTGTGATAAATGACATCGAGTTTGCCCGCCATGACTTGAAACTGCTCCTCAGAAAGACCCAAAAGCGGCTGAGACAAATCCCCCACAACTGGGATAATACGGTGACTGAGTGATTCATCCCAGAGCAAATAGGATTCGAGACTGCTTTGGAGTCTCTTTTTTCCTAACTCGGCATTAGGAGAACGGACTAAGCAATAGATATCAGCCTCAGTCTGTTGGAGGAGTTCGTAGAGTAAAAACGCTCCTACAAAGCCTGTTGCTCCAGTCAAGAAGATATGAGATGTCTCAGTTGTAGGCTCAAATGAGGTTTCGGGGCGGATACTGGGGTCGAGTACAGCTTCAGCGTTTAAAGCTGCAACAGTTACCTTACCCGTTGGGGTAGACGATTCTGGCAAGTCAGCGTACCCTTTAGCCTCAAGGGACTGGCAGCAGTTAATCAATTCCCGCAACGCTTCTATAAAACTCTCAGCCAACCGTTCAATCGTGGCTTGACGATGAATTGCCTTGCTGTACGTCCAATCCAGTCGTAGTTGCCCTTCTGCAACAATTCCATTGATATCTAGCAGATAGCTTCGGTTTCCCCGTAGGCTGCGCCCCGTTCCGGAGGACTCTTGGGCTGGTTTAAACAAAGATGAATCTTGGAATATCTGGTCAGACTGACCTAGATAGTTAAACCGGATTTCAGCCTTAGGCGAATGCAGTAAGGATTTTGAGAGATATTGCAGAACGCCATAGCCAATGCCTCGATTAGGGATACGCCGCAACTGCTCTTTGACTGCCTTCAGGGAATCTCCCAGACTAGAAGCTTCCTCAATATCCAGCAGTACGGGGAAGATGGTCGTAAACCAGCCAACAGTCCGCGACAAATCTACATCATCAAAAATTGCTTCCCGTCCATGACCTTCTAAGTCAACTAGCAAAGAACGTTCACCTGTCCACTGAGCAAACGCTTGCATCAGTGCTGCAAGTAAAACCTCGTTGATTTGGGTTTGATATGCTGCTGGTACTGCTTGTAGCAGCGCTTGGGTTTCTTCCCGACTGAGAGTTACCGACACAGTGAAAGCTTCAGCTACAGTATTGTTGCCTTCAGGAAAATCCGTTGGTAGGTGAACAATCTGCTGAAGAGACTCAGCCAGCCAGTAGTTCAACTCTTGCTGGAGTGCTGCTGACTGTGCGTACTCCTGCAATCGTTCCGCCCAATGCTTGAACGAGGTGGTTTTGGGTGGTAGTTGGATTGCCTCGCCTTGGCTGAGTTGCTGGTAGGCGGTTTGAAGGTCTTCTAATAAAATCCGCCAGGAAACGCCATCAACGGCTAGGTGGTGGATGATAATCAGCAAGCGACTGGGCTTAGACACACCGAGGTCAAACAAAGCCACTCGCACCAGTGGTCCGGACGAGAGATTCAGATTGGTTTGGAGTTCGGCAGCAGCGTCTGAGATAGCAGACTCTTGCTCTGTCTCTGATACCGTTGACAAATCGATGCAGGTGAATGGCACGATTTCGTCAGGATTGGCGTTTACTTGCTGCCAGTTCCCTTCCTGGTGAACAAAACGCAGGCGTAAAGCATCGTGGTGTTCGAGCAGTTTATGCACTGCTTGCTCTAATAATACCGGAGCGATCGCTTGCTGCACTTCCAGCAAAACTGCCTGATTCCAGTGGTGCGAATCGGGAAGATTTTGTTCAAAGAACCAGTGTTGAATGGGGGTAAGCGGCACTGAACCTGTCACTATACCCTGTTCGGCTTGAATCGTTCGATTCGTGCCAGCCACGGCTGCAAGTTCGGCAATAGTTTGATGTTCAAATAGTTGCTTGGGGGTCAGTTGCAGACCAGCCTGGTTAGCTTTGGCGATAATCTGCATACTAAGGATGGAATCTCCGCCCAACTCAAAGAAGTTATCGTGGATTCCTACCTTTTCAAGTTGGAGAATCTGAGTCCAAATCTCAGCCAGAATTTTCTCAACTGTCGTGCGAGGTGCGACAAACGTTTCTTCTAAATTAGATCGAGCCATGTCGGGGGCTGGAAGTGCTTGGCGGTCTACCTTACCATTAGATGTCAGGGGTAGAGCCTTCAGCCGCACGAACGCTGATGGAACCATATATTCAGGTAGCTTTTCCTGTAGGAAGCCCCGCAACTCACTCGATTTTAGATTTTGGATTGTGGATGTTGAATTTTTAGGTTGTTCGTTAGGGACGATATAAGCTACGAGGTGCTTTCTGCCCGGTTCGTCTTCCCGCGCTATAACTACAGTTTCGCTGACAGCAGGGTATTGTCTTAGGGCAGCTTCAATCTCACCTAGCTCAATGCGGAAGCCGTGAATTTTGACTTGGTGGTCAATTCGCCCAAGAAATTCAATGTTTCCGTCTGGTAAGTAGCGGGCTAAGTCTCCAGTTTTATATAAATAAGAGATTTGAGTTTTGAGTTTTGAGCTTTGAATTGAAGAATTTTCTTCTAGTTCATCACTCTCTAAGAAGGGGTTATTAATGAACTTCTCGGCAGTCAGTTCTGGTCGATTTAAATAGCCTCTGGCAACTCCCGCACCGCCAATATGCAATTCTCCTGGTACACCAATGGGGACGGGTTGCTCATCAGAGTCCAACAGATAGATTTGGGTGTTTGCAATGGGACGACCAATGGGAACTGTGGCAGCGAATTTTGATCCCCCCTTGCCCCCCTTCAAAATAGATGTAGCGGATGGATTGTTGGTTATTGGGTAGGTTAGTACGCCTACGGTGGTTTCTGTTGGCCCGTAGTGGTTGAAAATCTGGCAGTGTGGGGTTAATTGTTGAATTTGCTCAATCAACGTCCAACTACAAGCTTCACCACCAAGAATTAGCCGTTGCCGAGGCAAGATGCGTTTGGGATTAGAAGAGGTTAGTAAAGCGGTAAGGTGAGATGGAACAATCTTAAGGCAGTCAACGGGATGGCGTTGAAAATAGTCGGCTAGTGCTTCTGGATTGGATGCACGTTCAGAGGACACCACATGGAGACACCCACCGCTACATAAAGAAGAGAAGATGGTTGTGTTGCCTAAGTCTGCGGCAAAGGTGGAAACGGTTGCAAAGCTGGTACAGGTGGAAAGGTCTAGTGTTTCTGCGATCGCATTTACATAATTAACCAATTGTCGATGCTCGACAGCAACACCTTTGGGTTTGCCTGTTGAGCCAGAGGTGAACAGCACATAGACTAAATTCTCTGGTTGAACGTCGCTGGTCGGATTTTCCTGACTCTCTTGGTTGATAACCTCCCAATTGGTGTCTAAACATATCACTTGTGCTGTGCGATCGCAAAGCTTTTCGGCTAACAGTTGTTGAGTCAACAGAACCGATACTCCGGCATCCTGTAACCTGAATGCCAAACTCTCTTTGGGTAAAGCAGGGTCTAGCGGAACGTAGGCTCCGCCAGCTTTGAGAATGCCCAGGAGTCCTATAATCAGGTCGAGGGAACGCTCTACCAACAGTCCCACCAACACCTCTGGTTGAACTCCCAGTCGCTCGAGGTGATGAGCTAGTTGATTGGAGCGTTTGTTTAGTTCAGCATAGGTTAGCTGCTGGTCTTCAAAGACAACCGCAACACTGTCTGGTGTGCGTTCTGCTTGTTCCTCGAACAGTTGATGAATGCACCGATCTAGCGGATAATCAGCGTGCGTCTGGTTGAATTCGACTAATAGTTGTTTGCGATCGCTAGGCTTAAGAATTTCTAGTTTCCCGATTTCCACTTCTGGATGGTTGATAGCACTTTCTAACAACGTCTGAAACTGACTCGCCAAGCGCTCAATAGTTTCTACATCAAATAAAGCCGAGTCGTAATGAAATTCTGTGATTAGAGAATCATTTTGGCGGAGACAGGAGAGTTTAACCTTGAATCTGTCAAAACACACATACTGCTTAGAAACTGAGAATGACAGTTCATTAATGCAATAAATTTGAGGCTGTTCTGAAAACTCAAAACTAAATGGGAAAAATGCTGGCTTTTGGTTATTCTCAGTAGAATTGAGAACTTTATCCCAATCAAAGTACTCTTGCCACTTGTAACCTTCACTAACTGAGTCGTCAGTATGTTTAAGGATTTCACTGAACTTTAGTTCTCTATCCAGATGACCAGTTATCGGTAAAGATTTGGCAAGCAAACCTAGCGTTTGCTCTAACTCCTCATATTTTCTGCCATTGAAAGCCCTACCTACAATAATCGTTTGCTGCCCAGTAATACGCCATAGTAGAATCTGCCAGCAAGCTAGTAAGAATACAGCAGTTGAACTATTATACTTTTCAGCTAATCCTTCTATCTTCGATACTAAATCCTGATCAACTCTAAAATTCAGAAACTTAGGCTGAAAATCTTTTATTTCATTAACTGTGTTTTCAAAAGGAAGTTTTAAACAAAAAGCAGAATCAATATTTTGTTTTTGCCAAAATTCTACTCCCAGTTTTGTGTCTTCTGATTCTAATACTTCATTTTGCCATTCAGCAATATCAACATATTGCGTAAGTTCATCTGATAATTGTCCATCTTCATGATTTGCTGCGTATGAATTGATAACTTCATTTACCAAGTTCAGCAGAGTAGCTGTATCGGCACAAAGAGCCGATAAACCAAGAATTAAATAATGCTTTAGCGGCGATAAGATGACTAGAGATGCATACAGAGATATCTCATCTTCGAGAGCTAAAGGTAGTTTAAGTACTTCATTAAAGAGTGATTCACTTTTAACCTCTTGTTCTTGAGTGTCTAAACCCCTCAATTCGTGGTAATGAATTGATAAGGTACTACTGTCACTGATGACCTGAAGGGGAATGGTCATTCCTGGCAAGCAGCGGAAGGTTGTACGGAGAATCTCATGTCGATTGACAACATTCTGTAAGGCTAGTTCTAAACGTTTTGGATCGAGATTTCCCTGGATTAGAAGAGCACACTGAGCGCGATAGGGGAGTGTTGAATCAAATTGTTGTAATGACCACAGATGCTTTTGTTGAGGAGAAAGCCGATATCCTTCAATAACTTCATTTTTCATATTAATTCCTCTTTTCTTATTTATGTTCTAATGTTTGCTATGCGCCTTATCACTCACAGGCTGAAAGTCTAGGACTACACAAACAAAGTCTTCACTCTCATCCCCAGGGTTCCGCAGGCTCCAAAGCACTTAATTGTCATTAGTCCGCGCAGGCGGACTTCGTTTGTATAGCCGAGATTTCCAATCGCCAGGACTTGTTACTCCCGGTGAAAGCTGCCGACGCTAACGTTAACAACACCATTTAGTAATTTTGACTTTTGACTTATTGACCAAACGGTTCTGCCATACCTGCTAAAACTTTTCGGGAACCTACAAACGGATTCCGTCCGTGACAAGCCAACATATTATCTAGGAACAATATATCTCCTACCTGCCAGGTAAAAGTAATGGCTTCTTGTTTATAAATGTCACGAATTTCGTCTAATACCGATGTTTCAATTGGCGAACCGTCACCGTAATAAGCATTACGGGGTAATTCTTCCTCGTTGAACCCAGCAAAAAGACCTTCTCGAACAGCGGAGTTTAAGTTTGATACGTGAAACAAATGAGCTTGATTAAACCAAACATCTTCCCCTGTCTTGGGATGTGTGGCAACAGCCTGACAAATTTGGCGTGTTTTTAGACTATCTTGGTCGTACCATTCAAACTCAATGCCATTGTTACGGCAATAATGCTCTACCTCAGATTTGTCAGTTGCCTGAAAAACATTTTGCCAGGAAAGATCGAGTCCATGTCTGTAGTTTCGCACATACATGACTTGTTTTTGTCTAAAGTTTTCTCGGATAATTGGATCGAGACGTTGAAAAATTTTACGGCTGTCAGCAATTGGAGTTTCTCCTCCTTGTTGAGAAGGTTGTACGCAGTAAAAGCCAATTTTCATAGGCCAGTTGCGGGAGTAAGCCATTTCGTTGTGTAACGGAATGAATTGCTCGGCTGGATATTCAGTTGAGGTATAGATGTTACCACTGACGTGACTGCGTGGTGTTGAGCGATAAGAGTACTGTAGTAACTCCCCAGCAAGAGCCTTAATGAAATTCTCAAAATCAGCCGCTCCATTTACCTGAAAGTTTCGGAAAAGTATGCCGCCGTGTTTTAGTAAATTTGTCTCGATAAATTGCTGATTGTTCTGCGCCCAAGAAGTTAAATTGAGTCCTTCTACAGTAGGTTGAACGACTAAGGGAAGTAACTGTTCAGGCTGCAAATACTCTGTCTTGATTAATCCCTCTTGGGACAGACTGACAGCTTGCCGCCTGAAACTTCTTTTAAGGCTAGGTTGTTTGAGTTCTGGGTTGTTCATAATCAGTTCTGTAGCAGAAGGCTGAGGGCAGAAGGCAGAAGGCAAGGGGCGGAAGAAGTAAGAATTTTTATGCCTTCTGGTGTAGGCAGTTCACGACGGCTACTTAAATTTTTCCGTGTTGACTTTTGACTGACTTATGTACGGATAGCTTTTCGCCGAGTTAGCTTTAACTTCTGGAGACTTGCTTTTTCAGTTTCTTTTTCTTTGATGAGCTGTTGTTTTCGATTGGCTTCGGTGAGTATTTCTATTAATTCACCTAGCTTCACATCGGGTTGGAAAACTATTTTGCTCAGGAGTGTTTCCAGTTGTCCTAATTTCTGTTTGATGGTGGCAGCTTCAAAGCGATCGCATTCGTATAAAATCTGTAGCGACCATCGCGCACCAAGTACGACTCGTAACGTGAGGGGGTAGCTGTTCCTTGTAATGGAATGGCTGTAATGCACCTCTAAGTCGGTTACACCTTGACTTAGCGAAGAATCGACGGGTAAGTTTTGAAAGACTACGATGCTTTCAAACAAAGGTAAATCCTGGGGTACGTCGCTGCATTTATGGACTTGCACGAGTGGGGTATGTTCGTACTGACGTGCCTCAACCTGCTGTTCCTGAAGGTTTTTGAGCCAAGAGGGTAGCAACTCGTCAGGAGTAACTTGGACTCGTACTGGTAACGTATTGATAAATACACCGACGATTGACTCGGCTCCTACCAAGGTAGGCGGACGCCCGGATACAGTCGCTCCAAACACTACATCCGACTCACCACTGGAGAGACTCAGCAGTAGCGCCCATGCTCCTTGAACTAGGGTGTTCAGTGTTAGCTGATATTTTCGAGCAAGAGACTGGAGATCTGTTGTCGTTGCGGTAGATAGCTCGATCGCTTGTTTATCATATCCTTGCTTATGGTCGAGACGACTCCCGGTAGTTCGGTTCTGTCCTACAGGTGTGGGAGTGGTGAACCCTTTGAGCATCTTCCGCCAGAATGCTTCAGATTGAGACAAGTCCTGCTGCTGCAACCAGGTGATGTAGTTGCGGTAGGGATAACACGGTTCTAGGGAGAGGGTTTGACCATTGTGGAACGCTTGGTAAGAGGTCAAAATTTCCTTGAATAGCAAAGGAATAGACCAACCATCGATGAGCAAGTGGTGATTGCTCCAGATAAAGTAGTAGTCATCCTTAGCTACTTGGATGAGCGTGAGGCGCATGAGGGGAGCTTGAGAAAACTCGAAGCCTTGTTTGCGATCGCTATGAAGGAACGTTTCCAACTGCTCTTGCTGCTCAACGGATGATAGCATCCGCCAGTCGTACTGCTGCCACGGTAGTTCGACACGCTGATGGACGATTTGCAGGGGTGAGTCGAGATTTTCCCAGTGAAAAGACGTGCGTAAAACGGGGTGCGAAGCGATTAATTGCTCCCAAGCTTGCTTCAAGGCTGAGATATTGGGATTGCCGCGAATGGTGAAGAGCATCTGCTCGAAATACACTCCCACCTCTTTGGCGTAAAGGGTATGGAAGAGGATGCCCTGCTGGATAGAGGAGAGGGGGTAGATATCCTCGATTTGCCGAGAACTGCCGAGCAATTCATCGAGTTTTTGTTGAGTGAGTTTTGCTAAGGGGAAGTCAGACGGAGTATAGCCTCCAGCGTCTGGGGACTGACAGTGAGCGATGAGCGATCGCATTTGTGCTACAAATCCCTGGATCAACGCCTCAATGGTTGACTGACGATGCACTGCCTCGCTGTAAGCACAACTCAGTTGCAACTGTCCGCCAACAACATAAGCCGTGAAACTCAGCAGATGAGCGCGGTAGTTTCGCGGACTGTTGGACGAACCCGTTGATTCATGCGCTAATTTAAATAGCGAAGATTCTGCAAGCGTCTGGTCAAACTGCCCCAGGTAATTGAATACAACCTCAGCTGAGGGAAGCGATCGCAATGACTCGACAATTTCACGGTTATCGCTGAGATAGCGCAGCAAACCATAGCCAATTCCTCGATTTGGGATGCTCCGCAGTTGCTCTTTGACAGCTTTCAAGGCTTCCCCAGAATTAGACGCTTCTCCCAGATCCAACAGCATTGGGAAAATCGAGGAGAATAAACCCACAGTGCGCGACAGGTCTACATTATCAAAAATTTCTTCCCGTCCGTGACCTTCTCGGTTAACGAGTAGCGAACGTTCTCCCGTCCAATTGGCAAATGCATGTACTAATGCCGTGAGCAACACATCATCGATTTGGGTGCGATAGACGGCTGGCACGTCTTGGAGCAGTGCTTTGGTTTCTGCACTACTTAGCGTGATGGACACCGTGCGGGCTGAAGCCTGGGTGTTAACACCATCTGGATAATCTACGGGAAGACGGGAAATCGGCTTGCGGCTCGAACTCAGCCAGTAGTCCAACTCCTGCTGCACCACTGCTGAATTGGCATACTCCCGCAACTGTTGCGCCCACTGCTGGAATGAGGTTGTTTTGGCAGGCAGGGTAATGGTTTTTCCTTGGCTGAGTTGCTGATAGATTGTCTCCAAATCCTCCACTAAAATCCGCCAAGACAAGCTATCAACGGCAATGTGATGAATAATCAGCAGCAGGCGGTTTGTTTTTTCTGCACCCAGATTAAACAGAGCCACTCGTACCAGAAGACCACACGATAGATTCAGGCTGGCTTGTAGTTCGCTGGCAGTTGTCTCAAGGGCAGATGCTTGCTTCTCTGCCGCTATCCCTGATAAATCCACCCAGGAAAAAGGAACTGTCTCGTCCGGTTCAGCATTAATCTGTGTCCAGTTGGATTCCGTTCGCTCAAACCGCAGGCGGAGCGCGTCGTGGTGGATGAGCAACTGCCGCACAGCCTGCTCTAATAGTCTGGGGTCAAGAGCTTGCTTGACTTCCAGCAGAACTGCCTCATTCCACTGGTGCGAGTCAGGCTGGTTTTGTTCAAAGAAGTAATGCTGAATCGGTGTGAGCGGGACTTCCCCAGTCACCAGTCCTTGTTCTGCTGCGATAACTTGGCTGGTTCCCACAACCTTTGCCAATTCAGCAATTGTCTGGTTTTGAAATAACTGCTTGGGGGTGAGATTGAGTTCCGCTTGATGAGCTTTGGCAATAACTTGAATGCAGAGAATCGAGTCCCCGCCTAATTCAAAGAAATTATCGTGAATGCCAACGCGATCGAGACCTAACACCTGCGCCCAGATATTGGCTAAACTTTCCTCAATTGGCGTGCGAGGTGCTGTAAAGGTTTCGTCTGACTGCGGTTGTGCTGAATCGGGTGCGGGCAGTGCGCGACGGTCTACCTTACCACTAGGGGTTAACGGCAGCGTTTCCAGCAGCACGAAAGCAGAGGGCACCATATGCTCTGGTAGCCTGTCTTTCAGGAAGTTACGTAACTCATTCGATTTTGGATTTTCGGGTTGTTCGTCAGGAACAATATAAGCTACCAAACGCTTCTGGTTCGGTACATCTTCCCTAACCACAACCACAGTCTCCCGCACGGCTGGATGCTGACTCAACAGCGCCTCAATTTCTCCCAGTTCGATGCGGAAGCCGCGAATTTTCACTTGATGGTCGATGCGTCCCAGAAATTCGATACTTCCGTCAGGAAGCCACCGTCCTAAATCCCCAGTTTTATAGATAACATCGCTATCAATCCCTGGCAAAACTTTCTTAGGATTGGGAAAGGGGTTGGGAACAAAGCTTAACTGCGTGCGTTCTTCATTTTTCCAATACCCTACACCCACTCCAAAACCCGATACACAAATCTCTCCAGGAACTCCAATCGGAACCAGTTGCATATCCTGATCAAGAATATGGAGAGTTAAGTTAGCTAAGGGTTTACCAATGGGAACGGTTCGTTGGTTTTCCGGTAAAGGTTTATCGAGGATAGACTGCGTGATATCATCAGCCGCCTCAGTCGGCCCATAAGCATTCACGACTTTAATCGAGGGATACAAGCGAAGCCACTGATTGACCAATTCAACCGATACAGATTCTCCCGTTACCATCATCCATTTCAGGTCAGGTAACGCTCTTTGCGCCATCGGTAAGCGAGAGATATAGTTGAGTAATTCTCTCAGGACAACTGGAACGAGTTCGACAATCGAAAGCCTTTCGTCTTGAATAACCTTGAATAACCGTTCCGGATTGCAAACGGTTTCCGTATCGATGATGACGGTTCTTCCTCCAATTAAAATTGGCGCTAGAAATTGCCAAACCGAAATATCGGAGGAAGCAGGAGCGCTTTGTAAGAAGCTAAAGTTTTCATTAAACTCTAGAGCATCAAATTGGGCATAGATATGATTGATTGCCCCTCCATGTCTAATAATTGCTCCTTTCGGTAATCCCGTTGAGCCGGAGGTATAGAGCATGTAGGCTGGGTCAGTTCCCTTGTGAGTGCCCTCTAAATTGTCTTTGGGGAACTGCTCAAAATCGTTGCGATCGCATATATTTACCCCTACTGGTTTAGCACTCTCCAGGTTATCGGGTTTGACATCCAAACAAACAATCGATTTTAAATGAGAGCCAAGTTCTAGCAGTTCTCTCAATCCCTCCAAGAATGAAGAGTCCGTTAAGAGAATCCTCACCTCACTATTCGATAGCATGTATTGGATTCTATTCAGCGGATAAGTACTATCAATTGGGATATAGACTCCGCCTGCCTTTAAAACAGCAAGAATTGCGATGAGGAAATTGATATCACGCTCTTTGAGGATGCCAACAAAGTCTCCTTTCTCCAATCCCAGATTCTGCAAACATCGAGCGAGTTGATTCGCTTTGTGATTAAGGTCTTGATAGGTTAATCGAGTTTCTCCGAAACTGGCAGCCATCTTAGCAGGAGTTCGCCTTACCTGTTCTTCAAATAGATAGTGAAGGGTTTGATGAACTGGATACTCCCCGGTATTATCGTTAAATGATTCTAATAATTGATGTTTTTCAAACTCATCCAATAAATTAACATCAGATACTTTAGAATTGATGTCTTCAATAAAACCTTGAATGGCTTTGATGTAGTGCCTAGCCAGGATTTTTATCGAATCTTCTCGGAACAACGACTCGTTATACTCAATTTTTCCGTATATTCTATTGCTATCAACTACAAGCTCAATCGTTAGGTCGTTGTTAACATCAGCGATTGCCTCTTTATCATGAATGTTATTCAGTAAAAGAATGATGTCAAAAATCGGGCAGCGATTCTGAGTTTTGGGTAACTTCAGCAGTTGAACTAAGTCATCAAATGGATAGTAATGACTGTAAGCACCGATAGTACTATCTTTGACGTGCAGCAAAAAATCTTTGCAAGAAACTTGATTTTTGACCTTAGAGCGTAGGGGAACAATTGTATTACTTCCCTCATAACTGGAATCAGGTCTATAAACAGGCGAACCAACAATCACATCGTTATTGCCTGTATATCTATACAGCAATAGATTGAGAGCTGATAAGAGTACTAAATAGATAGAAAAGTTAGACTTCTGCGTGAGTCTAAAGATCGATTCAGATGAGTCATTAGACAAATCAAACGTTACAGACTGATGTTTACCTGTATACAGCACAGGTCTTATATAATCGGTTATCAGGTTTGTCTCCGGCAATTCACCAGAGAGTTGATTTAACCAATAGATTTTTTGAGAAAAAAGGGTGTTAGTAAGTGGCATAGTTCTATTTCTTTTTTGAGCCGAGTTATCTAGTTGATAACAAACAAAAATCTACTTTTTCAGACATTCATCAAAAGCTTGTTTGATAATCAAGCAGCCCTTTTGCAAGGTAGATAGTTCAATGGTTAAAGGTGGCAAAATCTTGATTACTGTATCATTTCTACCTACTCGCTCGGCTATCAGTCCCAATTCAAAGCAGCGTGATGTTATTTCTTTAGCAAAATTAGCTCCGCCGAAGCAGGCTACATCAATTCCCCAAATCAGTCCAATTCCTCGTATCTTGATTTGGTCACTGATAGAGGCTATCTCTTTGGTTAGGAAATCCTTTAAGAAGAACTCTTTCGCCTTAACTTCTTCCTCTAAATTAGCAATCTCTCTATACTCAATCGCCGCTGTTCCTCCAACGAAGGCTAATTGATTTCCCCTAAACGTACCCGTATGTTCGCCCGGTTCCCAGATATCTAACTCTGGCTTAATCAACAACAGCGACATCGGAAACCCGTAACCGCTGATAGATTTGGATAACACCACCATATCGGGGATGATATTGGCTCGTTCAAAGGAAAAGAAAGGCCCAGTACGACCACAACCAACTTGAATATCATCACAAATTAATAAGATGTCATGCCTATCACACACATCTCGAAGCCTCTGCATCCACTCGATTGGAGCGACAATTACTCCCCCTTCAGCTTGCACGGTTTCAAAGATGATTGCGGCTGGTTTTTCAATTCCAGAATTGACATCATTGAGGATTGATTCGATAAATTCTATGGTATCAAATGTTTCCATAAACCCATAGGGATAGGGCATAAAAGTTACAGGATTGGACGCGCCAATCATCCCCGCACGAATCCCCGTATTGCCACTCACGGATAAACTCCCCAACGTCATTCCGTGAAAGGCTCCCATGAAGGAGAATATTCCCGGTCTTTTTTTGATTTTCCTGGCTAATTTTAAAGCTGCTTCAACGGCATTCGTTCCAGTTGGCCCGCAAAACTGAACTTGATAATCCAGGTTTTTGGGGGTTAAAACTCCTTCATAAAACTTAGATAAAAACTTTTCTTTAGCTGATGTGTAGAAGTCTAGACCGTGTGCGATCGCATCAGCATCTAAGTAAGAGATGACCTTCTGTTTGATGTAATCATTATTATGACCATAATTTAAGGCTCCCGCACCCGCCAGAAAATCAATGTATTCGGCTCCCGATTCAGAATAGACTATAGACCCTTTAGCCCGATGGAAGATAGTCGGGAAGCTCCGACAATAGGTTCTGACATTTGACTCGCGCTGTTCAAAGATATTCATGGAATAGTTTAGGAGCTTATAAAAGCTCAAACGAGATGACTGTATGCCGTAAAATCGGTCGAATCAGAAGGATTGAATTTTGAAAGCCTGTAATAAATTAAGTGTTCTTTTTTGGAAAGAGTTGCACACAACTGCCTGCTTAACGTTAGGCGGCAAAACTCAAATCAAAC
This sequence comes from Microcoleus sp. FACHB-SPT15, assembly GCF_014849525.1. Classification (NCBI taxonomy): domain Bacteria; kingdom Bacillati; phylum Cyanobacteriota; class Cyanophyceae; order Oscillatoriales; family Microcoleaceae; genus Microcoleus; species Microcoleus sp. FACHB-SPT15. The sequence continues at coordinate 28,088 of NZ_JACJNU010000047.1, forward strand.
GTCGCTTCTTGTTCCCACATAAAGGTCATGTGCTGCTCATCGGCTGTCAGCAATGACAAGTCTTTAAGACGCACTTCAGGATTAGTCGCCATACTTTGCAGAACTATCCGAAAATGCTCTAGGATACCGACAATTGTGGCAGTATCAAAGCGACGAAAATCGTAATTAATTCCAAGCCCCAACCTCGAACCTGGATACCCAACCACAGTTAGTGGATAGTTTGTCTTGTAAAGGTAGCCACTATCAAGAACTTCTAGTTCTCCTTGCTCGCCCTTCAAAACCTCAGCAACTGGGTAGTTCTCAAATACAACAATACTCTCGAACATAGGAACGCCTCGCGGCATTTCACTCCACCCTTGAATTTGAGTCAGTGGGGTGTAGTCGTAGTGCCGCATTTCTACCTGATACGCTTGAAACTGCTGGAGCCAGGGCAACAAAAATGCTTCAGCATCCACCTCAACAGCTACAGGCAAGGAGTTAACAAACGTGCCTATCATTGATTCAGCATCGGCTAAGTCTAGCGGACGAGCCGAAAGCGTACAGCCATAGACTACGTTGGTTTTACCCGTATAGTAACTGAGGAGAATTGCCCAGGCTCCCTGAACTAACGTGTTTATCGTGATCCTGTGCTGTCGTGCTAAGGATTGCAGTGCTGCTGTGGTCGCTTCCGAGAGATAGATAACTTCCTCGTCGTATCGTTCTTCTTGATTTGATAAGTTGTCAACGTAGAGGTTATTTAGAAGAGTGGACGATTTGACTCCCTTGAGTGCTTGCCTCCAAAATGCCTCGGCTTTAGCAATATCTCGTTGTTGCAACCAGTTGATGTAGTCTCCAAAGCAACTACCAGGTTCTGAGGGAGGTTCTTTACCTTGGCAAAAGGCTGCATAGTGTCGAGCAAAGTCCTTGACGACTAATGAGTGTGACCACCCATCTAAAATGAGATGGTGTTTGCTGAAGATAAATTCGTAAGCGTCGTCTGCGAGACGAATGAGAATCAGGCGGATGAGAGATTGTTGGGAAAAATCAAACCCCCGTTGGCGATTGCTATCGAGAAAAGACTTTAAGCGCTTTTGCTGCTCAACTGGGTTAATTCCCCGCCAGTCGTACTGCTCTAAAGGCAGTTTGATTTTCTTATAAACAACTTGCAGGGGTTTGTCTATTTCTTCCCAGTAGAAGCCAGTCCGCAAGGCGGTGTGACGCTCTATGACTTTTTCCCAAGCGCGTTCAAAGGCGACAAGGTTGAGATTGCCACGCAATGTATGGCTGAGTTGGAAAAAATACAGTCCTAATTCAGGAGCATACAAGCTGTGAAAGAGGAGGCCTTTCTGAACTGGTGAAAGTTCGTAGATATCTTGGATATTGTCGGTTTTCATGAGCTTGCCCTGTCACTCCCTTGATTGATTTTCGCGAGTAAGCGATCGAGGTCTTTTTGATTGACGTTGGCTTTTGTAAAATCTGAGGGCGTGTAGCCTCCAGCTTCGGGAGACTGACAATGAGTAATAAGCGATCGCAACGCTTCCACAAAACTCTGTGCCAGATTCTCAATCGTGCTTCGCTGATGAATGTTCTCGCTATAGCTCCAATCCAATCGAAGCTGACCTGAAGCAATCAATCCATTAATCACCAGCAATCGATTTCGGCTTCCCCGCAGACTGCGTTCTTGTCCACAAGATTCTTCAGCAGGTGCAAACAGCGAGGATTCCGATAAAATTTGATCAAACTGCCCCAAATAGTTGAATTTCACTTCCGGTTGCGGCAACGCTTGCAGTTGCTCTGTCAATTCCCGGTTCTCGTTTAGATAGCGCAGCACGCTATAACCAATGCCTCGATTTGGAATACGGCGCAGTTGCTCTTTAACTGCCTTGAGCGCTTCTCCAGGGTTGGACGCTTCCCCAATATCCAACAGCACTGGGAAGTGGGTGGTAAACCAGCCGACTGTATGCGATAGGTTGACATCGTTGAAAATATCTTCTCGTCCGTGACCCTCTAATTCAACTAATAGCGATCGCTCACCCGTCCATCGTGCAAATGATTGTGCGAGTGCCGTCAGCAATATGTCGTTGATTTGCGTTCGATAGGCGGCTGGCACTTCCTGGAGTAGAGCTTGAGTTTCTTCTACACTCAGAGCGATCGATACCGTTTTTTCTGAAGCTACTGTGTTATCACAATCTTGCAAGAGAGACCTCTCCCCCAGCCCCTCTCCTGCAAGGAGAGGGGAGTCCGACTCCCCCATTCCCTCGTAGGGAACCGGAGCTTTAGTGAGGAGGGCTGGGGGGGTTAGGTCAGCCTTATCTGAGTAGTATTCAGTGTTGTCGCCTCCGGCATAGTCCACTGGCAAGCGGGGAACTGATTTTTGAGCTTGAGCCAACCAATAGTCTTGCTCTTGCCGAACAACTTCTGACTGCGCGTACTCTCTCAATCGTTCCGCCCAATGCTTGAACGAAGTCGTTTTGGATGGTAGTGCAATTGCTTCACCTCGGCTTAGCTGTTCGTAAGCAGTCTGGAGATCTTCCAGCAAAATTCGCCAAGAGACGCCATCAACGGCTAAGTGGTGAATGACAATCAGCAGGCGCTGAGAATCACCCAGATTAAACAGAGTAACCCGCATCAACGGTTCTTCTGCCAGATTTAGGCTGCTTTGGAGTTCAGTCGCTGCTTCCTCAATAGCCGCTTTATGCTCATTTGGTGACAGTGCCGATAAATCGAGGTATTGAAATGGCACCATCCTCTTGAAATCAGCATTAATCTGTTCCCATCCGGATTCAGCCTCAATAAACCGCAGGCGCAGTGCGTCGTGGTGTTCTACCAATTGCTGCACTGCCTTCTGCAATAACACTGGGTCGATCGCTTGTTGCACTTGCAATAAAATAGCGTGGTTCCAGTGGTGGGAGTCAGGCTGATTTTGTTCAAAGAACCAGTGCTGAATGGGGGTAAGGGGAACTGAACCCGTTACCATCCCTTGTTCTGCCATAACACCCTGATTCAGGCTAGCCACGGCTGCAAGTTCGGCAATCGTCTGGTTTTCAAAAAGCTGCTTGGGAGCAAGTTCTATGCCAACTTGATGCGCTCTAGCAACGATTTGAATACTAATAATGGAATCGCCACCTAATTCAAAGAAGTTGTCGTGAATGCCTACCCGCTCGACCTTCAGGACTTCTGCCCAAAGGTTTGCTAGTTTTTCCTCTAAAGGAGTGCGGGGGGATACATAGGTGTCTTTCAACTCAGGTCTAGACGCATCGGGTGCTGGCAGCATTTGGCGATCGACTTTGCCATTGGGTGTCAACGGTAGAGCCTTGAGCTGCACGAAGAAAGACGGCACCATATATTCTGGCAACCACTCCAGCAGGAAGCTTCTCAACTCACTGCTAGTTAGAGCCGATTTATGTTTGGGTACTACATAAGCAACTAAGCGATTGTTGCCTGGTTCATCTTCCTGCGCTATGACGACGGTTTCACTGATGCCAGGGTGTTTCATCAATGCGGCTTCAATCTCTCCTAGCTCGATGCGAAAGCCGTGTATCTTGACTTGGTGGTCTATGCGTCTGAGAAATTCAAGAGTTCCGTCGGGTAAGTAACGAGCTAAATCCCCGGTTTTGTAAAGCCGCTCTCCAGGAATAAAAGGATTATTGACGAATTTCTCGGCAGTCAGTTCTGGTCGATTTAGATAGCCTCGTGCTAACCCTGCACCACCAATATGCAATTCTCCTGGTACGCCAATGGGGACGGGTTGCCCTTCAGAGTCGAGCAGATAAATTTGGGTGTTGGCAATGGGACAGCCAATGGGAACTGTGGAAGCGAATTTCGATCCCCCCTTTAAAAGGGGGGTAGATGTAGCGGATGGATTGTTGGTTATTGGATAGGTGAGTACACCGACAGTGGCTTCGGTTGGGCCGTAGTGGTTGAGAAGTTGACATTCTGGTGCTAGCTGCTGAATCTGTCTGATTAAGTCCCAACTGCAAGCTTCACCTCCAAGCACTAGTCGCTGGCGAGGCAGAATTTGCTTTGGGTCTTCACCAGTCAGCAAGGCTTTCAGGTGAGACGGAACAATCTTGAGGCAGTCGATGGGATGGCGCTGGAAGTAATCGGCTAAAGCTTGCGGATTGGAAGCGCGATCGCTAGATACTATATGCAGACACCCACCACTACATAAAGAGGGGAAGATAACGGTGTTGCCCAAGTCGGCAGCAAAGGTGGACACCGTTGCATAACTAGCACCAGTAGGAAGATTGAGGATTTCCTGGATGCTGTGTAGGTAGTTGAGAAGTTGCTGATGCTCGATCGCAACGCCTTTGGGAACACCAGTAGAACCAGAGGTGTAAATGACGTAGGCTAAATTCTCTGGTTTAACGTCGCTAGCCGGATTGCCAGTGCATTCTCGCTCTATTTTCTCCCAGTCTGTATCTAGACAAATGATTGTCCTTTGTTCTTGGTCGTTCGTCAGCAGTTCTTTGCTTTTAACTAATGACGTTTGACTAATGAGCAATGACACTTGAGCATCCTGTAACCGAAGCGCAATGCCGGAAGGGGGTAAGGTGGGATCTAAGGGAAGGTATGCTCCCCCAGCTTTGAGAATGCCGAGCAGTCCTACAATCAAGTCAACAGAGCGTTCTACAAATAGCCCCACTAACATATCCGGCTTAACGCCCAGTTGCTGTAGGTAATGAGCTAGTTTGTTAGCACGGATATTGAGTTCGCGGTAGGTTAGTTCTTGCTCTTCAAAGCCAACGGCAATGTTATTTGGTGTTCTCGCGGCTTGGTCTTCAAATAGTTTGTGAATGCACTTGTCTTTTGGATAATCAGTAGTCGTGCGGTTGAACTCAACTAATAGCTGCTGTCGTTCGCGATCGCTCAAAATATTTAGCTTAATCGCAGCCGCTTCTGGATTACTGACAACGCTTTCCACTAAAGTATGAAACCGTTCTACCAGACGTTTAATATCATCTTCTAAAAAATAACTTTTCTCGTATTGAAATGCAGCTACTACTGAGTCATCGTAACGATTGCAGGAAAGTTTTACTTTGAATCGGTCGAGACAGATGTAGTGTTTGTACAGTGAAAAATGCACAGCAGCTTCCGAGTCTTGAGATGACCATTCTTCATACTCAAAACCAAAAGGTAAAAAGCCTATATCCGTATCATGCTCGGTATCGGCAAAGTACTCTTGCCATTCGTAAGCATCATGAACCGATTGATTAACTTGACTTAAGATTTCACTAAATTTGGAGTGAGTCTCGAAGTAGCAAGTTAAGGGTAAATACTTGGCGAATAATCCTAGCGATCGCTCTAACTCTTCATAGGGGCGACCATCGAAAGCCGTGCCAATGATAATATCCTGTTGCCCTGTCAACCGCCACAGCAGAATCTGCCAACAAGTCAGTAAAACGGTAGAAACCAAAGTTTCATAATTCTGCGCTAGTACTTCAATTTTGGCAACGATATCAGGCTCAAGCTTACACTCAATAGAATTGAATTCAAATTCGGCGGAAACATCACTGAGTTTGTTTTTAAACGGCAGAGTTAGGGTTGTCAGCCCAGAAAAATCCTGCTTGTTCCAGTATTCTTTACCAGCTAATCCATCCTCGTCCTCAAGTAATTGATTCTGCCATTCAGAAAATTGAACGTATTGCACGATTTCATTTTCATCGGGCAGTGTTTCACCTTGAAGGGAAGCCATATAAGACTGACTAATTTCCTCAACCAGATTTTTCAGTGTCTTACCATCCGCACAGATTGCAGGCAGGCTGATGAGCAAAATATGCTTTTGGGGTGACAGGATTAGCAGGCAGGAACGCAATAAAGATGTTTGTTCAAAATCGAAAGCTTTCTGTCGTTCTTCCTGAAGAATTTCCTCGATTTTGAATTCCTGTTGCTTGGAATCTAAATCGCTTAGATTGATGTCACGGCAGGAGAGAACACTACTATCCGCAACGACTTGAAGAGGCGCTTTAATTCCTGGTTTGCGCCGAAATGTCGTTCGCAGAATCTCATGCCGATTGATTACATTTTGCAGGGCTATCTTTAGAAGTCCTAGATTGAGATTGCCTTCGATGAGGATAGCACCTTGGGTCTGATAAGCAAGACTATCTTGCTGCGACAACCATAGCCGTTTTTGTTGAGGAGAAAGTTGAAATCCCTCAATTATTTTAACTGTCATTGATTTCTCCAATTCTTTGTGTCTTCTCTTGTTTCGTTATTAAGACAACAAAGGATTTGAAATAGAGTACAAGTCAAAGATTACTGACTTAATGGTACTACAAAATCCTAGTTGAGATGTAAGGTTTTAAAAATTTATCATTTGTCCCATTGCTACTACAATTTTTCTCGAACCAACATAAGGATTGCGACCATGTGCAGTCAACATATTATCTAACATCAGGATGTCTCCTTTTTGCCAAAAAAAACTGACTTGCGATCGCTGATAAATTTCAGTAATTTTCTGAATCACTGATTCTTCCAGGGGAGAACCATCACCGTAATAAACATTACGTGGTAGCTTTTCTTCCCCAAACAGCGACAACAGAGAATCTCGGACGGCTGAGTCTAAGAATGATACGTGATGCAACTGGATTTGATTGAAAAAGACCAGTTCATTCGTTTTTGGGTGTTTTGCGATCGCAGGTCGAATTTGGCGAGTTCTTAACCCATTTTCTGGAAGCCATTCAAAATCAATTCCTGCTTTAGAGCAATACTCTTCAACCACTGCTTTATCCCTGGTTCTAAAGAAGTCTTGCCAGCTTACATCTAACCCTTCGATGTAGTTGCGGACATACATGAGCTGCTTAGTAGCCAATTGTTCTCGCAGTTTTGGATCGAGAAGTTGATAAACATTCCGGCAATCTACAATTGGCGTTTCTCCACCTTGCTGTGCAGGTTGGACGCAGAAAAACCAGATTTTTAGAGGAAAACGTTGCAGGTGGGAACTTTCGTTATGAAACAAAATTGCTTTGTCTGCCGGGTAAGGAGTGGAACCATAGACTTTACCCCCAACACCCTCTCGTGGTAAGTCACCATACTCACCAAATAACTCCGGACAAATGGCTTGAGCAACAGTTTCAAACTCAGCCGCTGAATTAATATTAAAGCCTCTGAAGAGAATTGCACCGTGTTTGAGTAACTGCGTTTCTATGAATTCCCGATCGCTTTTTGCCCAATCTACAAAATCAATATCCTCACCCGTTGGCTGGATGACTAACGGTAGACTTTCCCCTTGGATTAGGTAATCAGTTTTTACCAAATCTCCTTGAGGCAAACTTACCACCTTGGGTTTAACGCTTTTGAACTTGTGGAATTTAGCCTTTTTGCGTTGTTCTTGTTCTAGAATTTGCTGTTGCTTTTCAGTTTCAGAAAGCATTTCCAGTGCCTTGATTGGAGTATCGGGGTGCTTAATAATGTTGCTTAATAGCGTTTCAAAGTGACCTGACATGCGAGTGATGGTGGAGGCATCAAACAGGTCGGTGCTGTAATTCCAAGTCCCAACAATTCCTTGCTCGGTTTCTTCCATAAACAGAGCTAAATCAAACTTTGCCGTCCCAGTTTCAATCCCGATGGGAGTAAGGGTAAGCCCAGAAAGTTCCAAACTAGGCATAGGAGCATTTTGGAGGACAAACAACACCTGAAATAGGGGGGTATGGTTGAGATTTCGTTCTGTGCCTAAAGCTTCTACCAACTTCGCGAAGGGTAAGTCTTGGTGGGCATATGCGCCTAACGTGACTTCGCGCACCTTTTTGAGCAACTCCCGGAAACTGGGGTTGCCAGATACATCAGTCCGCAAGACTAAAAGGTTGACAAAAAAGCCGATTAGAGGTTCAACTTCGCTCCGGTTGCGATTAGCGACATCAGTGCCGACAACAATGTCGTCCTGATTGGTGTAACGGTTCAACAGTGTCTGAAAGGCAGCCAGTAGGAGCATGAATAGAGTAACTCCTTCTTTGCGGCTGAGGGTTGCGATCGCATCACTCAAGTTTTTCGGCAGCACAAAGCGACTGGTGGCACCTCGAAACGTCTGAACTGCTGGACGCGATCGATCTGTGGGTAAGTTGAGCGTAGCGGGAGCGCCAGCTAAATGCTGTTTCCAATAACTTAGCTGAGCATCTAGCGCTTTTCCGGAGTACGATTGTCGCTGCCAAACCGCAAAGTCGGCATACTGAATGGGCAATTCTGGGAAGGGAGAAGGTTTCCCGCAGGTAAATGCCTCGTAGAGTGCTGCTACTTCCCGGACGAGTACCCCCATTGACCAACCATCACTAACGATGTGGTGCATTGTTAAGAGTACGATATGCTCGGTTTCGCCTAATTGCAGCAGCATTGCTCTTACTAGTGGATCTCGCTCCAAGTCGAAGGGGCATTGAGTCTCCTTGACGCCAAGTTGCTGAACTTGAGCCTGTTGCTCGGCTTTTGATAACTCGCGCAAATCCACTATCGGTAGCGGTAGAGTCAGGTTGGGGGCGATAACCTGAATGGGTTGCTCGTTCCCCATCGCAAAGGTAGTGCGTAAGGCTTCGTGACGGCGGACAATTTCGTTAAGGCTCTGCTGCAATGCTTGCACGTTCAGCACTCCAGTCAGGCGCACGGCAGCAGGAATATTGTAAGCATAGTTACCGGGAGCGATGCGATCAAGGAACCACAGCCGTGCTTGAGCAAAGGATAAGGGTATCTCCCCAGAACGCGAAACGGTTATCAGGGGCGGAGCGTGTCGTTCCGATTCGGTTTGACGGGTTGCTTCAATTCGATTGCTCAGTTCAGCTATAGTTGGCGATTCAAACAGGCAGCGCAAGGGCAACTCCACCTGGAACGTATCCCGTATTCGGGAAATCAACTGGGTAGCTAGTAAGGAATGTCCTCCCAATTCAAAGAAATTATTGTGGATTCCTACTCGTTCTAGGTTGAGGACTTCTACCCAGAGGTTTGTCAGCACTCCCTCAACCGGGGTTCGAGGTGCTACATACACTGTTTCTCCTGCCAGCCTCGTTGCATCTGGTGCGGGTAAGGCGCGCCGATCTACTTTACCGTTGGGTGTCAGGGGTAGAGCAGGAAGCAGCACAAAGGCAGAAGGAATCATGTAGTCAGGTAGCTGCTTTTTCAGGACGTCCCGCAGTTCATTCGATTTTGGATTTTGCTCCCCCCTTATTGTGGGGATGGGGAGGTTGGATTTTGGATTGGTAGATTCCTCGCGAGGAACTATATAGGCGACTAGGCGCTGGAGTCCGGGGTTATCCTCCCTGGCTAGAACGACTGTCTGTTGCACGCCTGGGTATTGAGCCAACGCAGTTTCGATTTCTCCCAGTTCAATTCGGAAGCCGCGAATTTTTACCTGATGGTCAATTCTCCCTAAGTATTCGATGTCTCCGTTAGGGAGATAACGCGCCAAGTCTCCAGTTTTATAAAGTCGCGCCTCTGGTTGGTCGCTAAAAGGATTGGAAATGAAGCGTTCGGCAGTGAGTTCGGGGCGGTTGAGATAGCCACGGGCTACTCCCGCACCACCGATGTACAGTTCGCCGGGAACTCCAACAGGAGTGGGTTGTAAGCGGTGGTCTAGTATGTAAACTTGAGTGTTTGCGATCGCGCGACCGATGGACACTAACCCATCCCCAGACATCACCTGATGGATGGTAGACCAAATGGTCGTTTCTGTCGGGCCGTACAAGTTCCAGAGGGAATGGCAGCGAGTCAGCAACTGATGCGCCAATTCCCGTGATAAAGCTTCACCCCCGCAAAGTATTTTTAGCAGCTTGTTACCCTGCCACCCAGCCGCTAGCAGCAGTCGCCAAGTTGCAGGCGTTGCTTGCATCACCGTAGCGCTAGAGTAAGTCAGCAATTCTGACAACCGAATGCCATCAGCCGCTACCTCCCGACTAGCAATGACCACACGCGCACCGACAATCAGGGGTAAGTAAAGTTCTAAACCTGCAATATCAAACGATAGGGTTGTGACCGCAAGGAGTACATCTTGCTCAGTCAATCCTGGAGTCTGGCGCATGGAACAGAGGAAGTTAACAAGCGCACGATGCGAAATTTGTACTCCCTTGGGCTTTCCTGTGGAACCAGAGGTATAAATTACATACGCCAAGTTGGACGGATTTTGAGTTTCGAGCGATTGCTGTGTATCCCCCAACAATAAATGCTTTTCCTGGTACTCCCCCCTTAGCAAGTGGGGTTGGGGGGGGGAATTTTGGATTAAGCCGCGATCATTGGCTTGTATTATTTCCCCAGCATCCAGGCAGACGATTTCGGCTCTGTGTTCAGGAAGTATTTCTAAAAGGCGCTGTTGAGTCAGCAGCACTGAAACTTGAGCGTCTTCCAACATGAACGCCAAGCGCTCTTGGGGATAGGCAGGGTCAAGGGGGATGTAAGCGCCGCCAGCTTTGAGAATGCTGAGGATGCCGATAAGCATCTCCAAAGAACGCTCCACGCAAATCCCGACCAACACCTCTGACTTCACGCCCAGCTTTTGCAAATGATGTGCTAGTTGATTCGCTCGTTGGTTCAGTTCCCGGTAGGTTAATTGTTTGTCTTCAAAAACTACCGCAACCCGATCGGGTGTGCGCTCAACTTGTGCTTCAAAAAGTTGGTGAAGGCAATTGTATTGAGGGTAATCTGCCTCAGTTCTGCTCCACTCCACGAGCAACTGTTGCCGTTCCCGTGTTGACAGCAAGGAATGGTCGGCAAATTGCCCAAACGGTTGGTTCACCATTGCCGCGAGGGTTCTGGCATAGTAACCGCCAATTGCCTCGATCTGTTCGTCGCATAAAGCATCGACCTGACAGTTAAGGCTCAAGTAAATCAACGAGGAAGAGGGGTCTACGCTGAAGTTAGCTAACAGGGTTAAGTTGGTTTCTTCAAAAAACGTCCCATCTAAAATCTGAATATCTCCTCGTCCCAGCACATCACGGTAGACATGGAAGTGAATGAAGTTAAATGCCGTATCGAATAAAGGCTGTCCGCCTGAGTGCCTTTGGATTTCTGCTAGAGGATAGCGTCGGAAGGGCAGCAACTCGCACTCAGCTTGAAAGGTTTCTCGCGCTAAGTCTATCCAGGTACTTTCCGAGAGGTTCAGGCGAAATGGCAAGGTGTTGAGGAAGAGTCCCAGAATCTGTTCCCCATCGCTATCTTCCGGTCTGCCATTGGACACTAACCCGGTTAGAACGTCTGACTGGTTGCTCAGCACGCTTAACACCCGCAGGTGTGCAGCAAGCAGCACGCTTTTGAGGGGAATGTTGGCTAACTTCGCTAGCTGCTTGAGTCCTTCAGACACTTCAGATGATAGGGGAACATTCTTGCGCCGCGAGGATTGCTGTAAGTTAGTTGCTTGGTGTAATGTTCGCCAACGAGGCAGCATTGTCACCGTGCTGTCACTTCGTTTTTGCGTCCAGTAATGTTGGCATTCCTCAGAAGCGATCGCATTTCGCTCTAACGCGACAAAATCCCGAAATGCGATCGCAATACTGCTAGCTTGGGAACCCTCATCTTCACGACTCAGGAGCAGATATTCACACAACTCCGTCAGCATTGAAGCCACACTCCACCCGTCGAGAATGGCATGGTGGAAACTCAACGTAAGTTGAAATGTTTCTTCTGTGCGGTGATGAACCTGGAACCGTATCAGAGGAGGGCGAGTCCAATCAAAAGGTCTGTTCTTTTCGGCTTCGATCCAAGCATCCAAGGTTGCCTCTTGCTCAGCCGGAGAAAGATGGCGCAAGTCTTCAACCTGTAATGGCACCTCGATGCTGTGATGAACCAGTTGCAACGGTTCGCTGAAGCCAGTGAGAGCGAATGAAGTTCGCAGTACCGGATGACGATTGACTATCTGTTGTATAGCACGGTGCAACGCTTGGCGATCGAGAGGTGCTTGTAAGTGATAGCTAAAAATATCGTGATAGATTGCCGAGCCACGATTGTACTCACTGTGGAAAATCATCCCCGCTTGAAGTCTGGCAAGGGGATAAGCATCTTCCACGCTGTCTGGTAGACGACCTCTATCGTCTTGGGAAATCAGACCAAACGGTTGAACTCTTTCTTGGGTTGCACTGCTGTCTACTCCAGGTACAATCTCCCGAACTAATTCGTCAATTGTTTGGTGTTGGAATAGCTGCTGTAGCGAAAAATTCAAGCCTTGTTTCTGGGCAAGAGACTGAACTTGGATGCTGCGGATAGAATCCCCGCCCAATGCAAAGAAGTTATCGTGGATGCCTACCCGCTCTAAGCCGAGAATTTGTTTCCAAATGTCAGCTAGAGTTTGTTCTTCTGGAGTACGGGGAGCCACGAACGCTTCGTCTAATTCCGGTCTAGCTGTATCCGGTGCGGGAAGCACACGGCGGTCAACCTTGCCATTAAGAGTTAGTGGTAAAGCATCAAGCATTAAAAACGCTGATGGCACCATGTACTCAGGTAACGTTTCCCTTAAAAAGCTACGCAATTCACTGACAGTAAGAGCCTGTTCCGGTTTAGGTACTACATAAGCCACCAACTGCTTGTCACCCGGACTATCCTCCCGAACCAGAACTACAGCCTCCCTCACGCTGGGATGCTCTCGTAATGCTGCCTCAATCTCTCCCAACTCGATACGGAATCCTCGCACCTTCACCTGCTGGTCAATTCGCCCCAGATACTCGATATCTCCGTTAGGAAGATAACGCGCCAAGTCTCCAGTTTTATAAAGTCGCGCCTCTGGATTGTCGCTAAAGGGGTTGAGCATGAACCGCTCAGCCGTAAGTTCCGGACGATTGAGATAGCCACGCGCCACCCCCGCCCCGCCGACGTACAGTTCTCCTGCTACTCCAATAGGGACAGGTGAGACGTGTTTATCCAGCACGTATACTTGCAAGTCGGGAATGGGATTGCCGATAACGCTTCCCGTTTGGCTGAGGTCAGCAACAGTTATAGGACGATAGGTAACGTGTACGGTTGTTTCTGTAATGCCGTACATATTGACCAACTGAGGGGACTGGTCGCCATGACGGTCAAACCAAGGCTTTAGGCTTTGCAGTTCCAACGCTTCTCCACCGAAGATGACCCAACGCAGGCAAAGATTGTTACTTGTCCCTAATGATTCTTCAGCCCGAATCAGTTGTCGGAACGCGGAAGGCGTTTGATTGAGAACGGTTACCTGCTCTTTGCACAATAAGTTGTAAAACGCTTGTGGTTCGCGACTAACCCAGTAAGGAACAATGACTAGCCGCCCACCATGGAGTAGCGCTCCCCACAGTTCCCAAACGGAGAAGTCGAAAGCATAAGAGTGGAACAGCGTCCAAACATCTCGTTCGTTGAAGTGATACCAAGACTGAGTTGCTTGGAACAGACGGACAACGTTGGCATGAGTGACTAAAACGCCTTTGGGTTTGCCTGTGGAACCAGAGGTGTAAATTACATAGGCTAGGCTGGAGGGATTTTGGAGTTTAGATTGTGGAGTTTGGATTGAAGTGGGACTGTGAACTTGTATCGATTCCCAATCTGTGTCTAGACAAATGACTTTGGCTGCATGTTCCGGCAGGGTTTCTAAAAGCTGTTCCTGGGTCAACAGTACTGACACCCCAGCATCTTCCAACATGAAAGCCAAGCGCTCTTGGGGGTAGGCAGGGTCTAGGGGTAAGTAAGCGCCGCCAGCTTTGAGAATGCCGAGGATGCCGATGACCATTTCTAAAGAGCGGTCTACACACAGTCCCACCAGCACTTCTGGTTCTACACCGAGCTGCTGTAAGTAGTGCGCTAATTGATTCGCCCGTTGGTTGAGTTCCCGATAGGTTAGTTGCTGATTTTCAAACACTACGGCAACAGCATCGGGTGTCTGTTCTACCTGGGCTTCAAATAGCTTGTGAATACATTTATCCGTCGGGTAGTCTGCCTGAATTTGATTCCAGTCCAAAAGCTGTTGCTGCTCGGCTAATGTCAACAGGGGTAAGGTACTCAGAGGTTGGTCGGGATTCGTAACAATCCCTTCTAACAACGTCTGCAAATGCCCCATCATCCGGCTGATGGTGTCCGTGTCGAATAAGTCGGTACTGTACTCCAGCGTTCCAACCAGTCTTCCCCCGACTTCCGTGACGCGCAGAGTTAAATCAAACTTCGTGGTGTCGTTGTCGATTTCTAGAGCGTTCCACGTCAAACCCGACAGCTCTAATGCAGACATGGATACATTGTCTTGCATGACAAACATCACCTGAAACAGAGGCGTGTAGCTTAAGTTCCGCTCTGGCTGGAGTTCCTCAACGAGCTTCTCAAATGGCAAATCCTGGTGAGCATACGCTCCTAAGGTGACTTCACGCACCCGACGCAGCAACGCTCGCAACGTGGGATTGCCGGATAGGTCAGTTCGCAGGGCTAAGGTATTGACAAAACAACCAATTAGTCCTTCTATTTCCGCTCGATTGCGGTTAGCAATGGGCGAACCAACTACTACATCTTCACTTCCCGTGTAGCGGTACAGCAGTGTTTTGAACGCTGCCAGCAGAATCATGAACAGCGTGGCATCTTCTTTTTGACTCAGCCCCTTAAGTGCTTCAGTGAGTTCGGCAGTGAGGGAGAAGGATTGACTCGCACCTCGAAAGGTGGCAACTGCGGGTCGAGGGTAATCTGTCGGCAACTGGAGGATGGGAAGATGACCGCCCAATTGCTGCTTCCAGTAGGAGAGTTGATTCTGGAACACCTCTCCCTGTAACCACTGCTGCTGCCAAAGGGTAAAGTCTGGATACTGGATTGGAAGTTCTGGTAGGGGTGAGGGTTGGTGGCGGTTAAAGGCTTCGTAAAGCGCTGTTAGTTCTCGAATCAGTATTCCGATTGACCAATCATCGGAGACGAGGTGATGAATGGTGAATAGGACTACATGGTCGGTTTCATTCAACCGTAGCAGTATAGCTCGTAATAAGCGATCGCGTTCCAAATTAAACGGTCGTCCCGCTTCATCACGAGCTAACTTTAAGACTTCAGCTTCTCGCTCAACCTCAGGGAATTCCTGTAAGTTCACCACGGGTAAGGTTAAGGTCGAGGTCGGTGCGATCGCCTGAAAGGGTTGCCCATCAACTTTGACAACATTGGTTCGCAAAGCTTCGTGACGCTTGATGATTTCATTCAAACTCTGCTCAAACGCCGCCACATTGAGTGACCCTTTCAGGCGAAGGGCAGTAGAGATATTGAACAAAGGGCTGCCTGACATTAACTCATCGAGAAACCACAGCCTTGCTTGAGCAAAGGATAGTGGAACAGGGTCGCTACTGTTTCTGCGAGAAATCCGTTCAAAAGGCGAAGAATCTACCCCTTTCTCTTTAAGCAACACCTCAAGCAGCGCACGCCGTTTAGCAGAAAGCTTTAAAGAACTCATTTTTGTTTACGATGCCTCGATTAACTTAGTGTCTTTTCAGCCAGCATTTTGTCCACTTCGTCATCCGAAAGTTCAGCCAGACTCAACACCAGTTGAGCAATGGCTTCAACTTTGGCTCGCTGGGCTGAGTCTTGGAGAATTACAGCTACTTGTTCAGCTACGGTAGGTGACTCGAAGAAATGTCGCAGGGGTAGCTCAACCTGCAAGGTTTCGCGGACATGAGCCATAACCTGAGTAGCTAGCAGGGAGTTTCCCCCTAAATCCAAGAAAAAGTTGTCGTAAATGCCAATCTGTTCTACACCTAGAACTTCAGACCAGATACCTGCCATGACCTTCTCAAGGGAGGTATGAGGCAGCACAAAGGATTTTTCTGGGTTGGCAATGATGGTGTCAGGTTCAGGAAGAGCTTGACGGTCTATCTTGCCATTTTGCGATAGGGGCAGGGCATCCAGCCAGACGAAAACAGAGGGAATCATGTATTCCGGTAGCTTCTGCCTCAAGAAACTTCGCAGTTCATCTAGCGCAGGGGCTTGCTCTTGGTCTGAAACCAGATAAGCCACCAGGCGTTCTTGAGCGCGCTGTTCGCCAACTGCCTTAACAACTGACACCTGAACGGCTGGATGCTGTACTAAAGCGGCTTCAATCTCCCCAGGTTCAATTCGGTAGCCCCGAATTTTGAGCTGGAAGTCCGCTCGTCCCAAAAACTCGATGTTGCCGTTCGGCAGATAGCGCCCTAAATCTCCCGTTTTGTACAGCCGTTCCCCTGTGACGGGATGATTGATAAAGTTAGCGCGAGTCTTTTCTTCATTTCGCCAGTACCCCTTAGCTAGCCCCATCCCAGCACAGTAGAGTTCTCCTGGAACCCAAACAGGACAGTCTTCCAACGCTTCATTGAAAATGTAGTATTTTGTGTTGGCGATGGGGCGACCGTAGGGAATGCTTTTCCAGTCTGGGTTAACGGCTTCAACGGGATACCAAATATTCCAAACTGTGGTTTCGGTTGGTCCACCGATACTGATGACGCGAACGTTTGTTGTCAGAGCCTTCAACCGATTGGGCAACGTGACTGGAAGCCAATCGCCTCCCAGAAATGTCAGATGCAAGTCTGGAAGATGCACGTCAGAACGACTGGCGGCATAGTCTAACAACATCTCCATCATTGGAGGCACGGAGTTCCAGACTGTTACCCGTTCCTTTTGCATTAATTCGAGCCAGTGAGCTGGGTCGCGTTGCGCTGAAGCGTCGGGGATGACGAGCGTTCCGCCTGCCGTCAAAAGACCAAAAATGTCGTAAACAGATAGGTCGTGGTTCAGAGCGGTGACTGCTAGTACGCGATCGCTAGCACTTACATTAAAAGATTCATTAGTGTGAAGCGCTAGGTTGACAACGTTCTGATGGGCCACCATAACGCCCTTGGGTAAACCCGTTGAGCCGGAGGTATAGATAACATAAGCAAGGTCATCAGGTTTTTGGACGGGTTCCAGAGGTTTGTCGCTTTCACCAGCTAGTTCCTCGTTATCCAAGCACAGACACTGAATTCCTTCTGGCAAGTCCAAGCGATCGCGCAAGCAAGACTGAGTTAAAACTAACTTCACTTCGCCATTCTCCAGCAGATACCAAAGGCGTTCTTTCGGTAATCCCGGATCGATGGGCAAATAGGCAGCACCAGATGCCAGCACACCCATCACACTGACAATTTGCTCCCAACCTTTCTCCATCACAATCGCAACCAAGGTGTTAGGCAATGCACCTAATTTCCGCAATCGATGACCAACTTGATTCGAGCGACGGTACAACTCTTCGTAGCTAAGAGTCCGGTGAGGTGTAATGATAGCCGCTTGCTGGGGTTGCTGAGACACTTGGGCAGCAAACAAGGTGTGAGCCAGCGTTTCTGGCATGGTAACGGTGGTGTCATTGATGGCTGTTCGCTGTTCCAACTGTTTGGGCGGTATTAACTGCCGCCTTTGTTCCTGCCAAGCCTCCTCCTCAGTTGCAAGTCGCCTTAAAAGACGGCAGAACGCATCAAACATATCGTCCACCAGTCCGGCAGGAAACAAGTCCTCCACTCCATCCCAGTTCAAAAACAGGGAGTCTTCTGCCTCCATGTATTGACAATCCAGCCAAACTTGAGGCGTTTGGCTAATGGTGTAAACCACCTCTCCCAATTCTTTGAATAAGGAGGCTCTTGAAGAATCCAAATGGCTGCCTACGCTTTGAGGGGTCGTGGTAAATACAACGGGTGCAATTCCACCTGAAGTCCTGCCCTGAACTTTTGATAGTTCTCGCAGTACTCTTACCCCACTGACATACTGGTGTTCTAAGTCTTTCCAGAGTTGTTCTTGCAATCGTCTGGCTCGAACCTCAAACGACTCTTGCCCGGAATTGTCCACTTCCAACAACGTAAATGAGGCAAACTCCCCGATGATGTCGTTGACTTGAGGATGTAACGGTAAACGATTGAAACGTGGCACGTTGATGGTAAAGCGGGGACTCTTACTCCAAAGCGCCAGCACCTCAGCATACGCAGCAAGCAAAATTCCAGTGGGCGTTAAACCGGCTTTAGCGGCACGCAGCTTCAAGGGTTGCCAGATTTCCGGCTCCAGTTTCGTATCCCAACACTTAAATTGAGGTTGTGTCAGGGAACCGGGAGCTTTTGCCAGGGGTAAATCCGGTGCTGGTGGTAATGTGGGAAGACGCTTCTGCCAATAGTCTAGGGAGCGTTGAAACGTTGGGGAGTCTTGGAACGCAATTTCTGCTAGAACATAATCCCGGAATGAAAGTTCTAGAGCAGGCAGGGTAACGTCGGGATTTTGGTAGAATTTCACCAAATCCTGCAAAAGTACCTGAGCGCTCCAGCCGTCAACGCACAAACCATCTACGCTGATATGTAGGCGAAAATGGTGGTCATCGAGCTGAGTCGCACAAATCTCAAACAGGGGGAACTGGTCAATCGGCAGAATTTGGTGAGATAAGCGATCGCGAATCGCTTCCAATTTAGAGGCCATGGTATCCGAGTCTTGTCGCCGCAGATCCAACAGTTGAATCTGATAAGGAGGAACCCGTTCTAAAACCTGCTGCTGTCCATCAGAATGCACGATCGCTCGCAGCATATCGTGACGTTCGACCAACTTCTGCCATGCCAGATTGAATCGCTCTAAATCTAAATCAGTGCTTTCAATCTCGGTATAGACATGGATGGCAACATTCCCTCCCTCGAAGAAGCTATTTCTGCCAATCCAGTAGGCTTGCTGCATTTCATTGAGAGGGAATGGCTCGTATCGCTCCGCTAAATTGGGCGTTAGGGTTGGAAGAGGTTGGTAACGAGCGCTTAAGCGATCGAAATTATATTGATTGAGAAATGTTAGGAGTTCGGCTTTGCGCTCAGCTAGTTGAGCCTGCAACGTTGCTGTCAACACACCCTTAGGAGCGCTACAGTGCAAACGTTCGCCATCCACCCATAATTTGATATCTAAGTTACTCAGATAGGAGAGAAATTCTTCTATTGTTTGTTTCATAATGTAATTTCCTCGCGCTCATCTTCGGTGCTAGCGTTCGCTCCATCGCCAAGCACTGTACTGATAGAAGACTGAAGTTGTTGAACTGTCCCGCGAACTCTCTCAATAGACTCCGCCATACCCGCCACATTTTGGTTTTCAAACAAGCTTGATAGAGACAGTTCTATCTGGAAGACTTCTCGAACTTGAGCAATCACTCGGACAGCCATCAGGGAATCTCCCCCAAGTTCAAAGAAGTTGTCGTAAATCCCTACTTTTTCGATCCCCAGCAACCCTTGCCAGATATTGACTAGTGTTTGCTCAATTTCATTTCTTGGAGCAATGTAAGCATTATTCAAGTGAGGTCGTGAGTGTGTCGGTTCGGGTAGGTTCGCTGTGTCTAGAATTTCCGAGTACAGTAATTCGCCCAAATCCTTCTCTCGCTCCACCCGCATCTGAAAATTACGAGTTGATACCAGAACTTGAGGCACTTTAACCCCCAAAATACGACCCAATGCTTCTGCACCTTCGTTTGGCAAAATTCCTTCTTTAAGATTCTCTGCCTGCAAAGGTTGAAGTTTGAGTGGCACGGCTGTATTAACTGCCATCCCGACTTCTTGCCAGGTATCCCAGTTAATACATGTAGTAAACGTGCCATGTTTGGAGTAATTCCAGTGAGCAAAGGCATCAAGAAAGGCGTTAGCTCCCGCATAGTCTACTTGCCCAAATCCCCCCAGAATTGAACTGAGTGATGAGCAGATAACTAAGAAATCCAATTGGGTATTTTTGAAGAGTTCATGGAGAACCAGCGTTCCTTTGACTTTGGGAGCCAAAATCCTTTCAGCTTCCTCCAGTGTTTTGCGCTGAATCATGCCGCCCCCAGGAACTCCGGCTGCATGGATGACTCCATCAATCTGGCCAAACTGTTGCTGTGCAGTTGCGATCGCCCTTGGCGATAGCGCTAGCGCTATCGCACTTCGCATTGATTCAAGTTCAGTCACATCAGCACTGACAACTAAAACCTCAGCCCCCAACTTCTCAAGTTCCTGCACTTTCCGAATCTTGCGGCTGACACTATCTTGCTCAGTGTGAGTAACCAGCCATTTTTCCCACTCATCTCGGTTGGGCAATGCTGAACGCCCTACGAGAATTAGTTTTGCTTGTACCGTCTGCGCTAGATATTCCGCCAGAGCCAGCCCAATGCCTCCGAGTCCACCTGTAATTAGATAAACTCCACCTTCCTTTAACAGTTTTGGTGTCCCTTCAAGAGTTGCATTCAATCGAACTGGTTCAAAGGATTGTACCCAGCGATGCAAACCTCGGTAGGCAATAACTGAGTCAGAGGATTCGGCTGTCAGTTCTGCTAGCAGGCAGTTTGTAAGGTTGTGTTCTTCCCAAGTTCCTTTTGAGGGAATACTGTTCGGATCGGGCAAACCTAACCCCCCCAGCCCCCCTTCCCTGCAAGGGAAGGGGGGAGTATTGCTCCCCTCTCCTACGAGGAGAGGGGTTGGGGGAGAGGTTAACTCAACATCAATGCTGCGACAGCTAATGTTTGGATATTCTTGCGGAATAACCTTAACAGCTCCAAGTACAGTTGCCTTCTCCGGATATAAACTTTCAAGTCCTGTCACTGACTGCAAATTGTTGGAGATGACCGTAATTTGAAACTTATCAGTAGTGTTTTGTTTCCCAAGTGCCTGGGCTAGAAACAGCAAACTGTAGAATCCTTTTGCTTGGCTTTCCTCAAGGGATTTGAGTTCTGATATTTTGCGATCGCCTTTGGCGCTGGCGCTACTGCGCCAATCGCATGGCGTGACGCTCCATAAATGAACAATCGTTTTGGGCAGTTTGTTTTGTGCTAAAAGTTCGTTGAGTAAAGCATCATAGTCATCGCTTTGTCGGGGGTTAAGGGTATAATCACACTCGTTTAGTTTTGTCAACTCTGACCCAACACTCACAGTAGTTACGTCCGAACCCTCAAGTTCGAGCTGTTTTACCAGCGCTTCACCCAAACCGCACTCATCGACAAACACGAGCGTACAAGAGGTTTGAGTCTCCACCTCTGTGTGTCCGAGCAACGCTGGAGATACAGATTGCTTCCAAACAGGAACGTAGAACCAATCAGCAATATCCGGTTTTTTGGTCAGTGAATCTTGAGTTGAAGCGATTGGCGCAGTAGCGCCAGCGCCAGAGGCGATCGCATCCGCCCGTTTTTGAGGTTCAATCCAGTAACGCTCACGCTCAAACGGATACGTCGGCAAGGGAAGGCGATGGCGGTGTTCATGGGTATAAAATCTTGACCAATCCACCTCGACTCCAGACAGCCACAGCTTGCCCAAGGCATTCAGCAAGAATGCAACATCAGACTGTTCATCCTTGGGATGACGTAACGAGGCGATCGCAACCTGCCCATCGTCCCGGTTGAAATGCTTTTTGGCGAAGGTACACAAGGTACATCCAGGCCCAACTTCCAACAAGATGCGATTCGGTTCTTGCAGTAACTGGGTGATACCCGATGAAAAGCGAACCGTTTGGCGTAAGTGCTGTGCCCAATAACTAGGTTCTGTGGTTTGTGCAGTAGTAATCCAAGTTCCCGTGACGTTGGAGACAAAAGGAATTTTAGGAGGATTCAGTTTGACTTTTTTAACTTCCTCGATAAAGGGTTCCAAAATGGCATCCATCATCGGGGAATGAAACGCATGGGAAGTATGCAGGTGGCGACAGTCTATCCCTTTGGCTAATAACTTGTCTTGAAAGGCATTTATAGCGTCATGGGTTCCCGAAACCACGCACGAGGCTGGAGCATTGCTGGCAGCTAGAGATAATTGGTTATCGAGTAGGGATTCAACCTCACTCGCAGGCAGTGAAACAGCAAGCATTGCTCCTGTTGGGAGTTGCTGCATCAGCCGTCCGCGAACCGCAACTAGAGCTAAAGCGTCTTCAAGAGACATGACTTCAGCGAGGCAAGCTGCGACATATTCCCCAAGACTATGACCAATCATTGCCTGAGGAGAAATGCCCCATGACATCCACAACTGAGCTAAGGCGTACTCAATGACAAACAAAGCAGGTTGAGCGATCGCGGTTTGTTTCAGTTTCTCTGCTGCACCTTCAGCTTCAGACTCGCTTGGATAAATAAGCGATCGCAAATCCAGCCCCAAATAGGGTTTGAGCAATTCACAACAGCGATCAACTTGCTCTTTAAACGTCGCCTCAGTCTGGTAAAGTTCCTTGCCCATATCCACATACTGCGCTCCCTGTCCGGGAAACATGAAGGCGATAGGACGGTTGCACGGTTCTTGAAGATAGTTAAAAACTCGTTGAGCATCTCGCGTTTCCAACGCATTAACGGCATCCTCGATATCCCGGCACACCACCATTCGACGATGATTGAATTCTCTGCGCCCCACTTGAAGCGTATGAGCGACATCCGCTAAGTTCAGTTCAGGATGCTGGGTTAGGTGTTGTACGAGATTTGTTGTAGCCGTTTCTAGTGCTGAGTCGGTTTTGGCAGAAAGTATCAACAATTGCCAAGGACGAGAAGGGCTAGACGCTGGCAGCACTGGGGCTTCTTCAAGAATTACATGGGCATTGGTTCCACCCATCCCCAATGAACTCACGCCAGCACGGCGAGGAGTCAGCCCTGCTTTCCAGTGGGAAAGTGTTGTATTGACATAAAAAGGACTGTTGGCGAAATCAATCTGGGGGTTGGGTTGCTCGAAATTCAGCGTCGGTGGTATGGATTGCTGTTTGAGGGCTAGAACCGTTTTAATCAGTCCTGCGATGCCTGCTGCTGCATCTAAATGACCGATATTTGTTTTAAGCGAACCGATCGCACAGAAAGCCTTTTTTTCAGTCCTAGCGCGAAAAACCTTGGACAGCGCTGTAATTTCAATTGGATCGCCCAAGGCGGTTCCAGTGCCGTGCGCCTCAATATAATTGATTGTTTCGGGTTCAACCTCCGCAAACATTATTGCTTCTGCGATCGCTTCTGCTTGAGCGTCCACACTCGGCGCTGTATACCCAACTTTCCGAGAACCATCATTGTTAATGGCTGAACCTTTAATCACAGCATGAATACAATCGCCATCTGCGATCGCTTCCGATAGCCGCTTTAAAACAACAACGCCCAAACCATTCCCAATCGTTGTTCCCTTAGCCTTGGCATCAAAGGCGCGACAATGACCATCAGGCGATAACGTTCCTCCTTCTTGGTACACATAGCCCGTTTTTTGGGGTACTCGAATTGAAACCCCACCCGCCAACGCCATATCACACTGATAATTCAGCAAACTTTGGCAGGCGATCGCAGTAGCAACCAATGACGTAGAGCAGGCGCTTTGAACGGTAATACTCGGTCCTTTGAGATTTAATTTGTAAGAGATACGGGTTGTGAGGAAATCTTTGTCATTACCAATTACCGTCTGGTAGCATTGCGCCGAACCCATGCGATCGCGGTTTAAATCAAAGGAATAATAGTTACTCAGGCTGGCACCCGCGTAAACACCAATCCGACTTTCACATTTTTGGGAGTCATAACCAGCACTTTCGAGGGCTTCCCAAGCACACTCTAAAAATAGGCGATGTTGTGGGTCTGTTAGTTCAGCTTCTCTAGGGTTAATCTCAAAGAACGAAGCATCAAATAATTCGATATCTTCTAAGACTGCACCCGCTTTTACATAATTGGGTTCTCTAAGCACGGCTGGGTCTATTCCCGCAGCAATTAATTCTTTATCAGTGAAGGAGGAAATTGATTCCACTCCATCACGCAAATTCTGCCAAAATTCCTCAAGATTTTTGGCTCCAGGGAAACGACCTGCCATGCCGATAATGGCTATTCCTTCAATTGAATCGTATGGTTCTGCACTACCCATTGAAATCCCACTATCAAAAACTATTTGAACTCAAATAATGTTTTTTTTACATCATTTCTATCGCAAAACAAGATTTATTTGATGTTTTCAAGGCGAACCGTTAAGGTAGCTTAAGGCAGAAAAAACCTGTCGTTTTGTATCATCAAATGCTGTGCGACCGTGCAAAAACCTTGAGTTGTCAATCATGACTAAATCACCGCTCTGCCATCGTATGACTTCCATCAATCTATTCATGACAGTCTGAATTTCCTCGATAACTTCATCAGGAAACGGTAAACCATCTTCAAAAAAGACTGTTTTATTTCTGTGATTATATAGAATACTATTGGCAAATGCATATTGGTTGCTGAACTTAGTTTTTACCACAGCCGAACAGGTATATTCCATATAGATAGAATGGTCATCCTTGATTAGGTAATTTACTCCATCAAGGTCATTCAGCGCCCGCTCGACATCAGCAATTGTGGTGTCTGAACCGAAAAATATTTTCCAAGCTATAGCTGGAAAATGGTGTTTAAACTTAATCTTCTTGGAAAGAAACAGTTGTCTCACCTCTTCACTCAACTCTTCCCAAGCCCGTACTCCATCCCAGAATAAAGTTTCTCCATTCTGGGCAGCAGGAACACCACAGCAAAACCAAACAACATCAGGGCGAAAGGGACTACTAGCATGTTCGCAATGAGGGGGGACATAATCCATTCCTTCATCTACCAACTGAACAAACCCGTTGCCGCTGGAATCAACAATTCGCCTTGCTGGCTCTAGAACAAACCTAGAACTAAATTTTTCGGAAAATGCTCTCATCTGCGTAGGAGTAACCCCAAACCTACGAAACAGAAGAACACCAGATGGCTCGAACAGATTTAAAACTTCCTGGACTGATAAAGTCAGAAGATCTGTGTGATTTTCACCATATATTATTTTCGCAGAGCTGGTTCCTAACGATTCAATTTTCATCATCATGCTCACCACCCAAAGTTAATCTTTTTACTTTCTAATAAATTTTCAAGTCTAATGACTTTCCTATTGAAGGTTTTTTGGCTTGAACAAAAATTGTTTTCGTCGGTTGAGCGCCTCTATTTGCTTCTGAATCCGATTCTGCGTCTGCTCAAAAGAAGGTTGTCCCTCTGGTTTTTGACTTAAATACTGTGCTAAGGAGTTGATGGTTGGGTTTTGAAATAGTTCTACAACTGATAAATCTCGATTCAGAACTTTCCGTAGTTTGCGATTAACCTGAAGTATCAGTAATGAATGACCGCCGAGGTCAAAAAAATTGTCATTGACACCCACCTTCTCCACGTTCAGCACTGTTCGCCAAACGCTAGCGATCGCTCTCTCCGTCTCAGAACGCGGAGCTTCATACGCTGCTGCTAACGTCGGACGCAAGCCATCGGTAGCAGGCAAGGAACGGCGAGCCACTTTCCCGTTGGGCAAGAGCGGCAAGGTATCTAGAAGCACGAAGACAGAAGGCAGCATATACTCAGGCAGTTGCCCTTTCAGATAGTTTCGCAATTCACTGGTCGTGGGTGTCCGAGCTTGATTGGAAACGACATACGCCACCAATTGTTTTTCACCAGGTTGATCTTCTCGTACCAGAGCCACAACCTCTCTCACCGCCGGATGTTTGACCAACACCGCCTCAATTTCTCCCAGCTCGATCCGAAAGCCCCTGAGCTTGACTTGGTGGTCAATCCGCCCCAAAATTTCGATACTTCCATCAGGTCTGTAGCGAGCCAAGTCCCCCGTTTTGTACAGTCGTGCCTTGGGTTCATCACTAAATGGGTTCGGAATAAACTTCTCATCAGTCAGCCCTGGAAGGTTCAGATAGCCTCGGGCGAGACTGTCACCACCAATATGCAGTTCGCCTGGAACGCCAATGGGAACTAGTTGCAGATGAGGGTCTAAGATATAGATTTGCGTATTGGCAATGGGGCGACCTATAGGAACAGTTTGTTGCTCACCCTTGCGCTTACAAGTCCAAAAGGTTGAATCGATGCAAGCTTCAGTAGGTCCATAGAGATTGTGCAAGGACGCATCTAGAGAAGCAAAGAAGCACTCTTGTAGCTCGACAGGCAAAGCTTCACCCCCGCAAAAGACTCGTCTTAGAGAGTTACAGGTTTCGAGTCTCCCCTCCTCTAGGAGCATTCTCAGCAAGGATGGTACAAGCTGAAGAGTAGTAACCTTCTGCTCAGCAATCACTTTGGTTAGATAAACACTGTCCTGATGGCCTCCTGGTCGAGCTACGATTAACTGCGCTCCTACTAACAACGGTGCGTAGAACTCCCAAATCGATGCATCGAAGCTAAACGGAGTTTTCTGTAGGACTTTGTCTGTCTCACTCAAGGGGAAGGACATCTGCATCCAGAACATGTGATTGCAAATCGCTCGGTGAGAGATCATCACTCCCTTCGGCCTTCCTGTAGATCCGGAAGTGTAAATCACATAAGCCAAGTTTTCGAGCTTGACCTCGCTGACGGGATTCTCCTCACTCTGAGTGAGAGTTAGTTCCCAACAATCTTTATCTAAGTAAATTACATGCGCTTGATGCTCAGGGAACACTGCCTCTAACTTCTGCTGAGTTAACAGTACCGATGCTTGTGAATCCGATAACATGAAGCTCAACCGCTCTTTAGGATAGGAGGGGTCTAGTGGTACATAGGCTCCACCTGCTTTTTGGATAGCTAAAAGCCCAATTACCATTTCCAAGGAGCGCTCTACGCACAGACCTACTAGCACCTCTGGTTTCACGCCCAACTGTTTCAGATAGTGTGCTAGCTGATTCGCTCGATTGTTTAACTCTTGGTAAGTTAGTTGCTGGTTCTCAAAGACTACAGCGATCGCATTTGGTGTTCGTTCTACCTGTGCCTCAAATAGCTGATGGATACATAAATCTGTGGGATACTCCGCCTGTGTATCATTCCAAGCAACAAGCAGTTGATGCCGCTCCGCTTCCGACAACAGTGGCAAGTCCGAAAGCCGTTGGTCGGGATTAGAGACAATGCCTAAGAGCAAGTTCTGAAAATGCCCCAACATGCGGGTGATTGTCGCAGCCTCAAACAGGTCAGTATTGTACTCAAATGAGGCAATTAATCCTTGCTCTGTAATGTCAACAAACAGGCTTAAATCAAATTGCGCCGTAAACGTTTCTACGTTTAACAGGCTCAACGCCAATCCAGGAACCTCCTCCAACTGCGGAGCCTCCCGAAGCGCAAATGACACCTGAAACAGTGGCGTATAGCTGGCATCCCTTACGGGTCGCAGCGCCTCTACGAGTTGGTCGAAGGGCAAATCTTGATGAGCATAGGCTCCTAAAGCTATCTGACGCACTCGACTGAGGAGTTCCCGAAAACTGGGGTTGCCTCCCAGGTCGGTTCGCAGCACTAGAGTGTTGACAAAAAAGCCAATCAATGAGCTGAGTTCTCTACGGTTACGGTTGGCAATTGGTGAGCCTACAGAAATATCATCCTGTCCTGTATAGCGGTAGAGCAACGTCTGAAATGCTGCCAGGAGTACCATGAATGGTGTGACACCCTCTTGGCGGGATAGCACTTGGATCGCATCAGCTAGTGATTTGGGTAACTCCAGCGATTGACTCGCCCCTCGATATGTTTGAACAGCAGGTCGCGGGTGGTCTGTAGGCAGTTGCAAAACTGAAGGAACACCGTTAAGTTGTTGTTTCCAGTAGGCAAGTTGAGTTTCCCGTAACTCTCCCTGAAGCCATTGCCGCTGCCAATAGGCAAAGTCAGTATACTGAACGGGCAGTTCCGGTAGAGGTAAGAGACTGCCAGCTAAGAATGCCTTGTAGAGAACTGCCATCTCTCGAATGAACACCTCGACCGACCACTCATCACCGATAATGTGGTGCAAGGTCAGCAGCAGTACGTGTTCCTGTTCACCCAAGCGCAACAGCTTGACCCGCCATAACGGTTCTCGCGTCAGGTCAAAAGGCTGCTGGGCTTCCTCGGTAGCGATACGCTGTACTTCGGACTCATGCCAATACTGTTCGATTAACCTCTCCCCCAGCCCCTCTCCTTGCAGGAGAGGGGAGTATTGCTCCCCCCTTCCCTTGTAGGGAACCGGAGCTTTAGTGAGGAGGGTAGGGGGGGTTAGGTCGGCTTTATCCGAACAGTATCGGGACTCATGCTCCAATTCGAGAAGTTGTTGGCAATCCACCACTGGTAGAGTCACTGTCACAGAAGGAGCAATGACTTGAACGGGTTGACCTTCTGCAATGCTAAAGCTAGTTCGCAGTGCTTCGTGTCGCCGCACAATTTCATTAAAACTCCGCTCCAGCGCCGTCACATCCAGCGAACCCTTTAGGCGAATTCCCACAGAAATGTTATACGCGGGATTGCCTTTCTCCAACTGGTCGATAAACCACAATCGCTGCTGGGCGAAAGAAAGAGGATGAACGGCAGAGGTTTTCTCAACTCGGTCGATGGACAGCGATACGGGCTTCCAATCCGCTGCTGTCACTTGCTTGAGGACTTTTGTTGCTAGTTGGGTAATGCTAGTACCCTCAAAGAAATCTGCGATCGCAACCTCTACCCCAAAATCAACCTCAATTCGGTTTTTTAGCTCGAAGACCATTAACGAATCAAGACCAAAGCGGCTTAAAGGTGACTGACAATCGATCGCAGACAGCGCTACTCTCAACACTCGCGCTACTTGCTCTTGAAGATAAGACTCCAAAAGCTGTTGGCGTTCCTCTGGTTCTACTGTCAGTAGGGTTTCACGGGTTAGACTCCTCTCGTTGTTTACAACAATAGAAGTATCTAGAATACTGCTAGCGATCACATCCAGTTCGCCTGCTAGAAACTTGCCTCGACAAGCGCGACGCTGAATTTTGCCACTGGAGGTTTTGGGAATGCTCCCAGGCTTAATTAAAACCACTCCATAAACTTGCACTTCATGTTCTTCAGCCACTGCCTGACGAATGGCAGCGATGACTTCCTCAACATCCGGCTTCTGGCGAAACTCCAATTCTTGTACCACCACCAGCCGTTCTTCACCCTCAACCTCAACGGAAAGGGCTGCACTACTGCCCAATCGCAAGGCTGAATGGCTGCGTTCTGAAGTCAGTTCAATATCCTGAGGGTAAAGGTTGCGACCGCGAATGATAATTAAATCTTTAACTCGACCCGTAACAAACAATTCCCCATCATGCAAAAAGCCTAAGTCTCCAGTTCGCAAAAAAGGCTCTTTCTTCGCAGTTTTATCCGTATCTGATGGGTAAGCTCGAAATGTCTGCTCTGTTTCCTCCAGGCGATTCCAATATCCTTGCCCCACACTAGGGTCGGATACCCAGATTTCACCGACCTCATCAGGTTGGCAACGGGTTAATGTTTCAGGATGAACGATCGCAATTTGCTGCTCTGGCAGGCTTTGACCGCAGCTAACCAAGGTGCGAACGTCCTCGTTATCAGCATCAGCTTCGATAATCTGATTGCATTCTAAAGCATCTACTCGGACAGTTTTGACAGTCGGCGGAGCGCTTTTGAGGCTACCGGAAACCATCAACGTTGCCTCTGCCATCCCGTAACAAGGATAGAAGGCTGAAGGACGAAAGCCGCAACGTGCAAATTTTGCACAAAATCGCTCTAGAGTATCCTGCCGAATCGGCTCAGCACCGTTAAACGCTACGTCCCAACTGCTTAAGTCCAGCGTATCGAGTTGCTCTGGTGTAATTTTATGAATACATAGTTCATAGGCGAAATTGGGCGCACCGCTTGTCGTGCCTTGATACTGTGAAATCGCCTGCAACCAGCGGTAAGGACGCTGAAGAAATGCGGCTGGAGGCATTAAGATGCACGGGAAACCCCCATACAGTGGTTGCAAGATGCCACCGATAAGTCCCATGTCATGGTAAGCTGGCAGCCACGAAATAAATTTACTGCTGGGCGAATGCTCCATTACGCGGTAAGTCATGGCGGCATTGTGTAGCAAATTGCCATGACTCAGCATTACCCCTTTGGGTGTTCCTGTAGAACCCGATGTGTATTGCAGAAATGCTAATGTATCTTTTTTTATAAACGGCTCTTGCCAATTCTCTTCTATCCCACTCGCCAGGTTATCCGTCGTCAGCCACTGTAAATTCCCCAAGTCAGCTTTTTCAGTGAGGAGGGATTGCACCTTGGAGTGAACTGCTGTTGTCGTGAGTGCGATCGCCACCTGTGCATCTGCCAAAATCACTTGTATTCTGGGCGTGTTGCGTTGGTTCCGAGGTGGGTAAGCTGGAACCGCGACGACTCCTGCATACAAACACCCGAAAAATGCAGCCAGATAATCGAGTCCTGGGGGATAAAGCAATAAGGCAGGTTCGCCACTTAAACCCAAAGCCTGAAGTTGAGATGCAATCGCTCGACTGCGCCGATCCAATTCTCGATAGGTTAGCTGTTCGCCTTCTGTTTCTCCATCCGGCAAAAAGGTAAAAGCCAGTTGTTCGGGTTGGTATAAAGTTCTTTGGCGCAGAAGATCCACCCAAGTTGAGCCGTTGTGGAGGATTTCTGGATATTCATTGAAAGATTGAGTCATATTACTTTCCGTACTCGACTCGATGCAATCCTGACGTTTTGAATCCGGCGACCTAATTCAACCCAATTCCGTCAAGGCTAAGAAGTATTGATTTAGCGATAGCGAAGCGCTGCTGCGTTCGCGTAGCGTCTCCGACAGGAGAAGCGCAGATCACATTCGCTGGCAGTTATACTATTTCACTTTTAGTGCGCTATACATTTGTCTCGTCAATCCCTTGTATTAAAGGAAAATAAGAAAAGTATCTACAGGAAGTATTTAGTGAATTTGTATCACTGAGCGCAGTGGGAAAATGCCAGAACTGTTAGCAAAAGCTTTTAGCTAAGGCTCCCTACTAGGAACCTGGATGCTTGAACCAGCATTCGGAACAGGTCTTTGTTCACTTCAATATGCTTTAGCTTGGCAGTGTGAGTCTGCAACTCTACGGGGTTGCACTACTGTTGTACTGTTTTTTAGTCTTGTGAACCTATGCAGTCAAGGAAAAACTTGCAAGATAGTGACCTCAGGGTCAAGGTGTTTCCTGATGAGGTTTTTAGTTGAGGTCTTCCATGAGCTTGTTGATAGTTATTTTCGATTAGACTTCGTTAAGATACAGCAATTCTTTTAATCTCGTCAAGGAGTTATCAGAACTTTTATTTTTAACCTATTCAAATTTAGACAAGAAGTTACCGCAAAAGGCAATTGGTACAAGCATTACACACTTTCAAAGGCTGGGTGTACAGATTATAGTTCTTGGCAAAGTAGGGATACTATACAAATCTTCATATCCTTCTCTTGACCTTAGTAACATTACCGTTTTATTCTGAGCGGGTGCTATTGAGAATAATTATTAAAACCTTTAGGGAACAATCAACACTCGATTGCCCCTATTGGGGGTGAGGAGAAGTCATGAAACTGTATCTACCGTTTTCAATCATTGCACTGCTCAGTATTGGCATTATGCCGCCAGTGCTGGCAGAGCCTTTGAGCGTTTCGGCTCAGCCTAATCCCAACCAAGCTTTAGGGACAGCAGTGCCAGATGGGGAGATGGAGAAAAGTTCTCCCCATGCTTCCAGTTCTCAATTCCCAATGACGACGATTCCCCGTCTTAGCGAGATAGAGTTTCCCCTTACCCGTGCGGAGGGGTTATTTCAGGAGTCTGTGCCAAACTCAGCAGGTTCATCACCAGTCGCTCAGGTCGAGTCGGGTGTTGCACAAGTAACAAGTGTACGACTTAACCCAACAGACATCGGCTTTGAAGTCATTTTAGAAACCCAAGATGGAGACTCGCTAGAAGTCGAAACCCGAAGTGAGGGCAATAGCTTAATTGCTGATATCCCCAATGCCGTGCTAGTGCTTCCAGAGGGTGACGAGTTTCGCGCAGACAACCCAGCAGAAGGAATTAGTTCTGTCAGTGTGACTCAGCTCGATGCGAATAGTATCCAAGTTGCCGTCATTGGAGAGACGGGAACGCCGACGGTGGAGGTGATTTCGACTGAGAGCGGTTTGGCTCTAAGTTTGGCTCCAGTGCTAGAGGATGGGGAAGAAGAGCTTATCGGAGATGGGGAAGAAACAGAACTTGAGATTGTAGTCACTGCAACGCGCACGGCACAAGAGTTACCAAAAGTGCCGCGATCGGTGACGGTAATTACCCGTGAGGAGATCGAGCAACAAGCCACCCTTACAAGGGACGTACAAGACATTCTCGCTCAAACCGTTCCTGGCTACGGACCCCCTACGGAAAGGGCTTTCACTGATACAACCGCTTCTTTGCGAGGTCGTGCCCCTCTAGTTTTGATTGATGGTGTCCCTCAAAATACGAATTCTGGTAATTTTGGCAGACAGCTACAAACAATCGATCCAGCTTCCATCGAGCGCATTGAGGTGGTGCGCGGACCAAGTGCGATCTATGGTCAAGGAGCAACTGGGGGTGTCATTAACATCATTACGCGAAAGCCCAATGAGGAGCAACGGCTGAGAACTACGGTAGAAGTTGGTGTCACGGCTGCATTAGGAGAGTTGGAAGCAGAAAGTTTTGGTAACTACCAAGAGTATGGTCTTGAGGTCAATGAAGGCGATGTTGACTTGGTGATTAATCTATCGCGGGACGATGTTGGAGCAAGTTTTGATGCCGAAGGCGATCGCCTTGCCATTAGACAGGGGATAGATGAAAGCGAAACCTTCAACCTACTCGGTAAGGTGGGATGGGACATTAATGACCAACAACGCTTGGAACTGAGTGCTAGTCACTACTCTACTGAACGAGATACCAACGCGATCTCAGACCCTAGTATTAACAATATTCCTGGCATCCAAAAGCCTCGTGCCATCGTTTTTGAAGAGGGCATCGACTTCATTGGAACTTCCCCGCAAAGCGATCGCAATTCTGCCCTCAACCTCAATTACACGAACGAGAATATATTGGGCAGTCGGCTTGGGTTGCAAGCTTACTTCCGAGATAACAAAGTTTACGCAGATGCCCGCGATAGCCGTAGTGCCGATCAGGGTATTAATCAAGGGGTTGTCGAAGCCGAAAATTGGGGAGCACGGTTGCAGATTGAGACACCTTTTAACTCAGAGGAAACGATCAGCCTGCTTTGGGGTGCTGACTACGCAAATGAGGAAAACTTCTTTTTTAGGAATCTTTTCGACCCTGAAGAGTTCGATAGCAGTGGCGGACGGGTATTAGAAAAAATTGGTGAGGTGACTGTCGTTCCCCCTTATGATGTCGAAAACCTAGGTTTGTTTGCCCAACTGCAATGGGACGTGAGCGATCGCGTCGCTCTAAGTGGGGGGGCGCGTTACGATCGTTTTGATGTTAGCGCTCCTAGCTACACTACTCTTTTCGGTGACCAGGCTGAAGGCGGCAAACGTAACTTTGATGATATTGTCTTCAATGTCGGTGCAGTCTATCAAGCCACTGATGAAGTAAGTTTGTATACCAACTATGCTCAGGGCTTTTCAGTTCCCAATCTGGTCGATGTTCTATTTGCTCCACCTGCCGGATTTAACTTTGAAAGCAGCGTGCGGGATCTGGAACCGCAAAAGGTCAACAATTACGAAATCGGGGTACGCGGCAACTGGTCTGAGGTGCAGGTGTCTTTAGCTGGGTTTTTCAACGAATCCGATTTGGGCGGAGTCATCATACCTAACGGTAATATCTTTGAACTTATCCGTGCTCCAGAGCGAGTTTACGGCGTAGAAGCAACTCTCGATTGGCAGCCCGGTGGCGGTTTTTCACTAGGTGGTACGTTGGGTTGGTCAGAAGGAGAGGTCGATCTTCCTGATGATGATGAAGGGTACTTAGCTCTCGGAACCGATCGCATCCAACCGTTGAAGCTGACGGCTTATGTCGAGCATCAAACTACTCCAGGTTGGCGGAATCGGCTTCAGGCTTTGTTAGTTGGCAGTCGTGATCGCGCTTTTGACGACGGAATCGATCGTTCACCCGTCGAGAGCTATGTCGTTTTGGATTATCTTGGCAGCATCCAAATTGGTCCTGGAATGCTCCAAATCGGCATCCGGAATTTGCTCGACAATCAATATTTCCAAGCCTACGACCAATCACTAAGGAGGATCGGTTTTGAGAGTTTTGTCAGTCCAGCCAGTGGCAGAACCATAAGTGTTGGCTACCGCGTTAGCTGGTGATGCAAGGATTGATACCGAGTTGCGTTCAAAGATAGTAGATGGGGATATGGGGAGAAAGAGAAAATTCACGAGAGGTCTGACCCCTCCCCTAGCCCTTCCTCTAAGAGGAGAGGGGAGTTCTGCTCCCCCTTCCCTGCACGGGAAGGGGGTTGGGGGGTTAGGTTTTTCAAATTCGCCAACGGCTTCATGCCATTCGCCAGAGCCTAAATTGACCCTGAGGATTATCCAACTGTGCCTGTTTGCACTGCTTGCCTTTGGGCTAGTCTGTGCTTGCAGCGGCAGTTTATCCCAAGATTCTGTTTCTACTGGCTCGCAGTTATCTGAATCCGTGAAGGCTGCACCCCACGATGGCGATTCTCCAAAGACACAAGAGCGGCTGGAATCTTCCTGCCGAATGGTCAAGCACGCTCTGGGTGAAACTTGTGTCCCCGCTCATCCCCAGCGAGTTGTGGCGCTGGTTAGTAATGCAGTCGTTAATCTTTTGTCTTTGGGCGTTCAGCCTATCGGTGCAGTGTCAAATGTGCCATCATTTGTACTCGACAAACTCAAGGATGTTGAGATTCTCGGCTACAGCGAACAAGTAAACCTTGAGAAAATTCTCCTTTTGAAGCCTGACCTGATTCTGGCTCAAAAATGGAACGCCGAGCCAGTTTACGATAAGCTCTCGAAAATTGCGCCCACTGTTATTACCGATTTCAGAATTGGTGAATGGAAGGAAGCGTTGGCGCTACACGCCGAGGCGCTGGGAATGACCGATAAGGCAAAACAATTGATGGCTCAGTACGACGAGCGTATAGAACGCTTTAAAGCTCAGATGGGAGAGCGGCTGAAGCAAACAAGCGTTTCACTCATCGGTGTTTATCCGGAGGGGATATTCATCTTCTTCCAGAATTCCTTTGGCGGCACAATTTTGCAAGACATCGGTTTACCTCGTCCACCTGCTCAAGTTCGGGACAAGAGCAGATTGATTGGCGAGAGGATTAGCAAGGAGCTGATGCGCTATGGCGATGGGGATGTCATATTGGCGTGGAGTTACAGCGATACTCTAGCAACCGTGCGATCGGCGCGAGAGAATCTGAATCGGCTTAAGTCAGACCCTCTCTGGTTGAAATTGGACGCAGTTGAGCAAGGTAGGGTTTATCAGGTGGAAGACCATTGGACTATTGGTAGCCCTCTGACAGCCAACCTCGTCCTCGACGACTTGTTTAAGTACCTAATCGAGGAGCGAAGCAAGATGTGATGAGGATAACAAGACAGCTTGCTAGTCTGCGTACCTTCCTCATCATCTGGAGCGGTCAGACTGTCTCAATTGTCGGTAGCTACATGACCACCTTTGCCCTTACCCTGTGGGCTTGGGAACTCACGGGGCAAGCAACAGCATTAGCCTTGGTTTATTTCTTTAACCGTCTAGCAAACGTCTTGATTTCGCCCTTGGCTGGGATGATTGTCGATCGCTGGAACCGTAAATTACTGCTTGTTGCTTGTGACGCGGCAGTAGGACTTTCCACACTTATCATCCTCCTGCTCTATCTGACAAACAACCTGCAAATCTGGCATATCTATGTAACCAGCACAATCAACGGTGCGTTTAGTTGCCTTCAGTTACTTGCCTACTCGGCCTCAGTCTCGCTGCTAGTTCCCAAGGAGCAATATAGTCGCGCCAGCAGCTTGGATTTCCTAGCGAGTTACGGTGCCGATATTATTGCCCCTGCTCTGGCAGCGTCTTTCTACTATGTCATTGGTCTGAGCGGAATTTTGTGCATTGATTTCATAACATTTGCGATCGCAGTTACAACACTACTCCTCGTGCCAATTCCCCAACCTCCCCGCACTCCGACAGAACCGCACCCCCAAAAGAACATCCGAAAGGAACTTTTCTTCGGCTTCCGCTACATCTTGGCGCGTCCCAGTCTGATGGCACTGGTTGTAGTAATGTCGGCGTTCCAGCTAGCTCATGACTTTGGCGCTGCTGTCTATTCGCCAATGGTTCTTGCCCGCTCTGATAATAATGCCACCGCATTAGCAAGCGTGTCGATGGCAGCAGGTGTGGGTGGCGTGTTTGGAGCGTCGCTCATGAGTACTTGGGGGGGACCAAAGCGCCGAATCCATGCCGTACTCATGAGCATGGTGGGGGCAGGCTTGAGCAAAACCGTATTTGGATTGGGTCAGAACCTGTCGATTTGGGTTCCAGCACAGTTCTGTTCCTCTTTTAATTTCCCGTTTCTTGGCAGTTGCTCTCAAGCGATTTGGTTGAGTAAGGTAAGACCTGATTGGCAAGGGCGAGTGTTTGCTGCGAGTTCCATGAGCGTGATGGTTACTTCACCCATCGGCTACTTGCTCGGCGGCTCTCTGGCGGATTACGTCTTTGAACCAGCAATGAAGCCGGGAGGAAGTCTCGCTCCCGTGTTTGGTGGACTATTCGGCACGGGGGCAGGTGCAGGGATGGCACTACTATATGTGTTCTGTGCTATCTGCATGTTGCTAATTGGCTTGGCCGGGTATGCTTTCCCAGTGTTGCGGGATGTGGAGAAGGTAATGCCTGACCATGATGCTGCTGTTGGCTAGTGCAGGCTCTTGCCTAATTAATTTCGACACGTAGCTACTGCACAGGAAGTTTAAATTGTCAATTTATATCAAAGATTGTTTAAAAATAAATGTTCTCTGTACTGTCAAAACAAACTGGTTTTAGAAGGCGATCGCTTCGACTCCTCCTGCTTTTTAGTCTCGTCTTTACCTTACTCACAGGCATCCACAGCCTTGCTGCTGAGTCGAAAAAGACAAAAATTCTTTGGGATACTTACGGTGTACCTCATATCTACAGCCAGAATTCAAAGGAACTGTTCCACGCCTTTGGGTGGGCGCAGATGCAAAGTCACGGGAACCTGATTTTGCGTCTCTACGGGCAAGCACGGGGACGAGCAGCAGAATACTGGGGTGAAGATTACTTAGAGTCAGATCGGTGGGTTCAAACAATGGGAGTTCCCGATCGCTCTCGTCAATGGTACGACAGGCAAAGCCTAACCTTTCGCGGCTATCTAGATGCCTTCGCCAACGGGATTAACGCCTATGCCAAAGAACATGCCGAGCTAATTGATGATGAAGTTGAGACTGTGCTGCCAGTGAGTGCAGTGGATATCCTGGCTCACCTCCAGCGGGTGCTTCATTTCACGTTTGTTGTCAATCCCGATGACATAGAAGACATTAGCGAAGAGCAGTCTGCTAGATCTGCGTCTGAGCAAAAAATGGGTTCTAATGGTTGGGCGATCGCACCTTCCCAATCTGCCAGTGGAAACGCGATGCTGCTGGCAAA
Source organism: Microcoleus sp. FACHB-SPT15 (assembly GCF_014849525.1). Taxonomy (NCBI): domain Bacteria; kingdom Bacillati; phylum Cyanobacteriota; class Cyanophyceae; order Oscillatoriales; family Microcoleaceae; genus Microcoleus; species Microcoleus sp. FACHB-SPT15. The sequence continues at coordinate 65,234 of NZ_JACJNU010000047.1, forward strand.
CCCACACCTGCTTTGGTCTGATTTATTCCTTTGGTATGAAGCCCAACTGACTGCCCCAGGTATCGATGCCTATGGAGCATCACTGGTCGGTATCCCCGTTTTAAACATTGCATTCAACGATTATCAAGGCTGGACTCACACCGTAAACACCCATGATGGATGGGATGCCTACGAACTGACACTAGCAAATGGAGGATACCAGTTTGACGGTAAGGTTCGAGCCTTTGAGACAGAAGAAAAACCCCTTAAAGTTAGGCAGGCTGACGGCACTCTACGTCAAGAACCATTAATAGTACGACGCTCCGTTCATGGGCCAATTGTTGCCGAGAAAGACGGCAAAGTCATTGCCTTACGGGTCGTCGGACTTGACCAGCCTGGGGCATTGGAGGAATGGTGGGATATGGCGCGGGCCAAAAACCTGGTTGAATTTGAAACTGCTCTCCAGCGCTTACAGATTCCGATGTTCACTGTGATGTATGCAGATCGAGACGGACACATTCTGCATCTATTTAATGGTCAAGTGCCAGTCCGAAGTCAAGGCGATTTTGAATCTTGGTCGAGCATCATTCCTGGCAACACATCGGCTACGTTGTGGACGAAACTTCACCCCTACCGCGATTTACCCCGCGTAATCGATCCACCAAGCGGCTGGCTACAGAATGCCAACGATCCACCCTGGACAACAACATTCCCATCCGCAATCAATCCGGATAACTATCCAGCCTACATGGCACCACACAGTTTCATGGGGTTCCGACCCCAACGTTCTGCTCACATGCTTGCTGAGGATAAACAAATTTCCTTCGAGGAAATGGTCGAGTACAAGCACTCGACACACATGGAACTAGCTGATCGCTTGCTCGACGATCTAATTGCTGCTGCACGACAGCAGGGTGGAGAGTTGGCGCGGCGGGCGGCTGATGTACTCAGCGATTGGGATCGTAAGGCTGATGCCAATAGCCGTGGTGCAGTACTTTTTGCCTTCTGGCAGCAAGCTGTAGATTTCTCCAACTTGTTTGCCATTCCTTGGGATGAGAATGCCCCATTTGCGACACCTGATGGTCTTGCCGATCCAACTAGCGCTGTGGCAGCACTGGAAGCCGCAGCTACTAAGGTCGAGGCTGCTTATGGAGCGTTGGATGTACCGTGGGGAGACGTTTTCCGCTTACGTGTTGGCGACATGGATTTGCCTGCTAATGGGGGTGCCGATGACCTCGGTCTTTTCCGAACGCTTTGGTTTGTGCCATCAGAAGACCAGCGTTTTGAAGCTATTGGCGGAGAGTCCTATGTTGCCGCGATCGAATTTTCTAACCCAGTCCGAGCAATGGCGCTGACGAGTTACGGCAATGCCACTCAACCTGGCTCAGTCGGTAGGAGCGAGCAGTTGAAGCTGTTTGCGAGTAAAAAGTTGCGTCCTGTTTGGCGATCGCGTCAGGAAATAGAAGCTCATCTTACTTCACTCGTCCGCTTCTAATCATGCTGATTATCAACCACAAGCCGATTACACTAGCCACCACAAAGAGACTACCGCTCACCCAAAAGAAAATTGGATTACTGGGAGCTTGGGAAAAAATCATTGCAGCACCAATCAGGATAGCCGCTGTCACGATCCCGAAGGTTAGTTGATTACCTACACTATGGAGACTACGGCGAATTGGGTCAAGTCCTCGCACTGCTATGTTCCATTGCAATGTTTCAGAAGTCACCCGATCTAATAACATCTCCAACTGGCGAGGAGCCTCTAGAGATAGGGATTTGATATCGAGCGCTGCTCTTAAAAGGTCTTGCAGGGGAGCATGTCCAATTAATCGTTGCCGGAATAAATCTGCCATTAGGGGTTTAACTTGCTCGATTAAATTGAAATCAGGGTCGAGTTGGCGAGCTACCCCTTCTAGATTGGCAAGAGTCTTGGCATACAATCCCATGTTGCTGGGAACACGAATTTTGTGTTTCTGGGCAATTTGCAACACTTGATAGGTCAACTGGCTAAAGTTAATTTCCGCTATGTTTAGGTTGTAGTAACGTCGTAGCAATCGGTCAAAGTCATTTTCTAAGTGAGCAAGATTCACAGGGATAGTAGACTCTGCCAGTTCCAGCGTTAATTGGCTACACCGCTTGCTATCCAAGTTTGCGATCGCCAAAATCAGTTCTATCAAAATTTGTTGAGTGCGGGGGTCTAAACGACCCATCAAACCAAAATCAATTAGAGCAATACGCCCTGGTTCAATGTAAAACAGATTTCCGGGGTGAGGGTCAGCATGAAATATGCCGTCGATATAAAACTGTTGAAAATAAGCTCTAACAATTAAATCGGCAAGGGCTTGGCGTTCGGCTTTGGCATTGCCCCCATAGTTTGTCCCTCTCATGTCTGCCTGTAACAGGGGAACGCCAGTCAGCCACTCCATAACGAGTAACTTTTCACTCGTCAAATCCCAATAAATTTCTGGAAGAACGAGCTTTTGCGGATCGAACCAAAAACTCTTGGAGAGATTGCGTCGTAGTGTGTCAGTGTAACTGGCTTCTTGGGTAAAATTTAGCTCAGCCCGCAAGGCACTCGCGAATTCCTCAACGACAGAGACTAGATTGTAATACTGCCCCACAGCCGTGCGATTGACCAATCGTGCCAAGCCGCGAAGCAACCTAATATCTTGCTCAACAACTCTATCAATGCCTGGGCGTTGAATTTTTAATGCCACCTCACGTCCATCAATAAGCCTAGCGCGATGAGTTTGTGCGATCGATCCGGCGGCAACAGGTTGGTGATGAATAATGCTAAAAATTTGCTCTATTGGTTGAGAAAGCTGCTTGCGGATAATCGCTTCTACTGCTTCCCAAGCCACTGGTGGGACTTCAGCTTGCAGGGATGTTAAGGCTTCAATATAGGGTGGGGGTAACAGGTCGGGGCGCGTACTAAGCAGTTGTCCAAGCTTAACGTAGACAGGGCCAAGCTCCACCAATATATTACATAGCACTAATGGGGGGGGTAGTGAAGGTTCTTCAGTTTTCCCCCCAAGGAGAAGTCCTCGCATATAACCCCAACCGTGCCGGAGGACAACGTTAACAATTTTTCTTTGACGAGAGCTAGTTTGGGAAAGACCTGAAAACACACACCTCTACCTGAATGGGGTTTCATTGGGATGAACAGGTGAAACATAGCCTGTTTGCTCCCGCGAGAGCGAGATTCCCCTTTAAGACTACCCGGAAATAACAAGACCTTTCCTTAAAACTTTTACCCGATAATCCGCTTGATGAGTTTTAGCTTGCCTTGATAAGGAGCATAGCGCCAATCTAGATCAAGTAAAAATGATCGCTTCAATACACTCTTCGGGTGTGAAAAGGTATCAAAACTTGCCTTGCCATGATAGCTGCCAATACCGCTAGAACCAACACCACCAAACGGCAGTTCCGAGACACCCACCTGCATCACCGTGTCATTAATACAGACTCCCCCAGATGAGGTTTCCCGTAAGACTCGTTCCTGCTTCTGCTGATCTTTGGAGAAGAGATACAAGGCTAAGGGTTTTGGACGCTCATTAATTTTAGCGATCGCATCTGACAAATCTGAGTATTCCAGTACTGGCAGAATTGGCCCAAAGATTTCTTCTTGCATTATTGGTGTATCCCAATCCACCCCATCAATGACAGTAGGAGCAATGTATCGTTCCTCTGGATTAATTTGACCCCCGATGTAAGGTTGACCCTCGTTCAAAAATGAAGCAAGCCGTTCAAAGTGCCGTTGGTTAATAATCCTGCCATAATCAGGACTTTTGGCAGGGTCATCGCCGTAAAATTCTTGGATGCACTGTTTGATGCTAGTCAACAGGTCATTTTTAACGGTGCGATCCACTAAAAGGTAATCCGGGGCAATGCAAGTTTGACCCGCATTGATAAACTTGCCCCAAGCAATCCGTTTGGCAGCGTGTTCTATATGGACATTTGAATCCACAATACAGGGACTCTTGCCACCTAATTCTAGAGTTACAGGTGTTAGGTGTTTGGCTGCCGCCTCCATGACGATTTGACCAATTTTCGTGCCACCTGTGAAAAAGATGTGGTCAAACTTTTCGGCTAGGAGTTGTTGGCTTGTTTCCACATCACCTTCAATAGAGGTGATATAGCTAGGGTCAAACGTTTTTTCGGTAATCTGGGTGACGATGCGGGAGGTATTCGCTGCAAGTTCTGAGGGTTTAAGAATCGCGCAATTACCTGCTGCGATCGCACCCACTAAGGGAGAAATCATCAACTGAAACGGGTAGTTCCAAGGGCTGATGATCAGCACGACTCCCAGCGGTTCAGGATAAATGCAGGCGGAGGAGGGAAATTGCTCAATAGACGTGCTGACTTTTTTGGGCTTAACCCAAGACTTGAGATGCTTGATGGCGTAATCAATCTCTCTAACTACACCAATCTCAGTCGCATACGCCTCAAATTCAGGTTTGTTGAGGTCAGCATTAATCGCTGCAAGGATTGCGGCTTGGTTGTCTACAATCGCTTGCTTGAGACGCTTAAGCTGTTCTAAGCGAAAAGCAACATCTTTCGTTATGCCAGTTGCAAAGAATTGGCGTTGTTGTTGAATGATGTCACTGATTGGTGAGAGCGTTAACATCTTTGTCTCCTAAATCTGACCTACAGCTATGGACGCAGCGTATTGCCCAGCACCACCAATGTATCACGGTGTCCATCATCCAGATTTTAGGAGAAAACTCAGAGAATGCAAGTTGATAACGCAAGTGATTAAGTGAGATGCCTCGTGCAGCCCACCAGAAATAAGTAACCCGTTAACAACGGAGCCAAAAGTAGAAAGTATAAGTCTTTGTTCCTTCTGCCCTCTGCCTTTTTTTAATACCCATTAATGTCTGCTTCATCGAGGAGAATGCTTGCCTCGTTGCCAACTCTATCAAAATCAGGGTTTTGTTCCATCTCCATCTCAACAACATAAGTCCAGGTATTTGAACCAGCCTGATAGCTTTTGATTCTGCCTAAGCTGCCAGCAAAGCGGATTCTTTGATTCCTTGTAAATTTTGGTGTTGCTATTAAACTTGAACTCATTGATTTTCAACCTCCTTATTACTTATTTAATTTTTGCGATCGCCTATTATTTCCTTGCGCTAATCCTCCCCTGTGCCAAATAAGCAGCTTAACGTTTTCTTGAAAGCCAAGCTTTTTGAGAGAAACAGTAGGAACTAGACTTTCAATTCGAGTTCTGCTGATTTTTGTAAACTATAGGCTTGGGCATTGGGCACTATAGTCCAGCCATTCTTAATTAATCTTTGATAGGTTGCCCATCCTTTAGAACCCTGTGGCATCGTGTAGTCAGAAACGAAATAGCTTGAACAAGCTGTGTAAGGTTTCCAAGGTTCATTGGGATAATTCCGTAAGTGTAAGACCTTTTCTTCACCTGCTCCAAGAACAGGTAACCAACACATTTGACCAGGCATGTTGAACTCCTTCTATTCAAATTTAGAAAATATTTAGCCTTTCCTAGCGAGACTGAGTACTTAGGAAATCCTATACTTATAGTTTTAGTTAAAAGCTCATTTGTTTTAACTCTATCTAGAGATTTGCTTTCTGTACAAGTCCATCTATCTAAAGGATAAAATTAGTCATATAAATCTGTATAGAAGAACACTCAGAGGCTTGTTAACTATGACCTGTTAACGGTTCACCGATAACAAGCACTTCCGTTAAATTTCATTCTTTATAATCATGTGCTGCTTAGAATCAAAAGTAATCTTACCTTCTCGGCGGAACTTACTAAGCAGCCGTGTGATTGTCACCCTCGTCGTGCAGCAGGCATCTGCTAAGTCCTGATGCGTTATCCGAACAGTCAAACGAGTACCTTGACTAACACTTTGACCAATTTCCTTTTTTAACAACTGCAATAGGTGATATAGACGGTCTTTCACTTGTCGCTTTCCAGCAATGGCTAAAAGTAATTCAGTTTGCCGTAAGCGTGCGTTGATAGGCGACAAAAGAGCTTGCGTCAGATGAGGAGAACCTGCAATTTCTGATAGGGAAATGTTAACTAACTGAACTTCATCCGAAAATGCAATGGCTTGGTATATCGGCAGTGAGGTCAGGCTAGAGCCAAAAGGCATTGATGACCCGACCAACCCCATCAATATCTCGTCGCCGCTTTCGCTCATTGTGCTTAGCTTTACCAGACCTTGACGAACAATGTATAACAGCGAAGGTTCTAGGTGAATCAGCTCACCTTTGGAATAGCAATGCCAAGGACGATCATGGTAAGAGTTATACTCACTAGTATTAAGCGCCTTAAGTGCCCGCTTGCGCTCGCTGATGTCCCGTACTATCCAACGCAGGGTAACCGCTTGGTCTAGAACCTCGCGAACAACGGATATATTCACAGCCGCCTCAAAGGCTTCACCATGACGGGGTTGTAGACTCAGTGCCGACTCCTGTACCCATTCAGACCGATGCATCTGGAGAAGCTTGTTGCGAAATGCTCGACGTTCTTGGGGAGGAATGAAGCTAACAAGCAGTTTACCAGGTAAAAATGATTGCTCAATGTTGAGGAGAGTAGCCGCAGCACGATTAGCTTCCAGAATTTTCCCTTGGTCATCGGTTACCAAGTAAGCATTTGGCATGAACTCAAAGAGTTCTTTGTAGCGTTGCCGTTCTGCTTCAACCTGCGCTCGTGTTGTGGCTAGTTCTTCAGTCTGCTCAAGCAGTTGTTCTGCAGCTACCTGTAGTTCTTCTGAGGCTGTACCGAGTTCTTTGAAGGCAACGGGTAGCAGTAAATCTGATGTTGGCTGTAGCGCAGTATCTGCGCCTCGGTACATCTCAGCTAAGCGCCAGTGAATTGCTTGTACTTGCTGAGCAAACCTATCTACGTTCATATTAAACCTTGAATATTCTTTCGACTTGAGGTGAGCATAAAGAGTTTGCTTCCTCTATACACTACCCAATTGAGAGATTAGTAAGGAATTGGCTGTTTGTACTTTAATCCATTATCGCGAAACGATGGACAGCTAGGTTGAGGAGCATTAATGTTGTTGTGTAGAAAATTAAAATCTTCATAGATAACCTTCCCTCCCTCGGCGGCGTTGTAACTGAGGTTACACAGATAGTTAACATCAGTTCTGTTGCTAGGTAGAAGTGCAACGTATACAGAAGTAGTTATCTTTTTAATGACCAACTCCTATGCCATACCTGGGAGTACCGAATAAATGTAAACGGTAGACATTTTAATGTGTATGTCTTCTACGCCAACTGCTACCTAACTTGCCTATCGGTCTATCTCCCAGGTGCTTTCTTCTACTCACTCTCACTAGAACCCTGATGTCGATACTTACTGCCTCTGAGAAAGCCACCGCTTCTAAAAGCGATCGCAAAATTTTATGTTTTTACATCAACACCACTAGTCAAGTTCAAGTTATCCGAATTACAAATAGTCCCAAGTTTAATTTTGAGCGAGTTATCTTTCCCGGTCAGCGTGAAATGTTTGAGGCTGGGCTAGAAGGTTTTTTAGAAGTTTGCACAGAGACTAACAGTTTTTTTATTCCTTGCCAACAGCTTAGTGTTATTGAAAGCTGAGTCAGCGCTAATAAATTTCTATTTTTAGCTATTACGACCTAGGGAAGGCTCCAGAAAAATCATCATACAAATCACAACTATAGCGGTTCTCAAATAAGTAGAGTACCCTCAGCTTCTGCCCTTTGCCCTGGAGCCTTGTGCCTTAAAGCCAACGACTTTGTCTCTCAGCAAATAGAGAAACGCTATAAATCATTGAAACTTGAGGTAATGAATGCTTCCTAAGTTAATTAACTTAACCTTGTATCTAGTAATTAAAGAAGTTGACAGTGTCTTAGAAGATTGCCCTAAGCAAGCCTATCAAGCAGCTTTTTCAATCCAGCAATGGCGGCATAAGTTGATTAATTGTGTCCTCAACCAAATCCCCAATTACTATACGATTATTAAGGATATGAAAGACCTACCAGAAGACCCTACCATTCTCTACCGTTGTCCAGAGGAACAGTCAATTCTCAAAGCTTTAATTTATAAGAGTATGGCTGAAGTTTTGCAACAAAACTCAGAGTCAATCAGTGGTGATATTGTTCAAGAACAAAGTTCCAATAATTACTGACTGACCATCTAAGCAGAATGGCACTGACTTAGAAAGAATTGGTAAACGGTTTATTAGCCTTACCAGCTTATTCATTCATATTGCGATAGGTAGCCACTGCCGAAGGGGACACCCGATTTAGATAGCGGAAAATCCAGTATTTAATAACTGAATCCAAAATAACTGGGAACGTTGCAATAAACAAAAATATGAAATCTCGGCTTTCTGGAATTCCTAGATGTTCGGATACACCTTCAAGGATAACTTCCCATCCATGAGGTGAGTGGAACCCCACAAACATATCAGTAAACAAGATAATTATAAACGCCTTGGCACTATCACTGAGACCATAGACAATATCATCCATAAAAGATTTTAAAACTACAATATCTTGCCTACTGCTAAAAATAACCAAACCAAACGCGGCAAGGGAAAGGATATCTGAGAAAATATTTTTAATAGCATTGGCACTTCTATCTCTATATTCTTTTGCCATTTCAACGGCTTTTTCTCTCACTTGCTCTTCCCTTTTCTCTTGAGACAATTCAGGAGAAAAACCTAGCAAACTCTTAAACTTTAGTTCTTCTTCAAACCGCTGTAATTCGACAAAAGCTTCCTCTTCCATATCAAGATTTAAGAAGATAACTGGATTGTCCTCGCTTCTGAAGTGGTCAACAACCGGGCCAACAATTAAAGTTTTTGTGACTTGATGGGTTAGAATGGGAACAATAATTAAGGTAAGGATAAACTTAAGGGAAATTATTGTTTTAAGTTTAGAGTTGCGGAAGTTTTTAACGACTTCTTCTTCAGCTTTTGGGTCTAATTCACTCTGAATTCTATTAAATGTCCTTAAAATTGACCTGGGTAATACACCTGTTTTGTCAGAAACCGTCTCAACATTAGTTACTACACCCCTTTTGGTTACAGCTTCTTTTTGCAAAGACTTGGGTTGTTTAGGGGTTTGGTCAGTAACAAGTTGATTGGAGCTAGATTGGATAACTTGATTGGCTTTGGGTTGAGGGATGGGGATTAAAGAAGCAGAAGGTACAGGAGACTTCTTTTCTGTATATTTGCCGACTATCTCATCAATAAAATTTAGTTTCTCAAAAATGATTGACTGCTTTTCGTTGAGGTCACTAGGATAATATTGACGGGGATTATTACTACCATCTATACGATTAATGTTGAGCATCTTTTGCTCAGAGTTGCTGAAAATAGAACGACTGCCTCTAAACTCTGCAAGCCTGAATTTAACAGTTTTCAAGTATTTCTTCAGCTCTGACTCGAAATAGGAAATTACACTATCACCGTAGTCAGCAGATTCAGCGGATATTTTTTTGCCATTAAAATGTTCATCTTCAATGGCTTTAATCATTAAGGCAGCTTTGTAAGCTTGGTCTAAGGCTCTTTCTGGTGTATCGGAGAACCATCGATTGGCAGTGCGGAAGAGAAAGTTTAGCTTCATCGAAACAAAGGTTTCAAAATAGAAGGCAATTCCGGTAAGTTCTGACATTCTGTAATGCCAGAGATTTTAGATACCATGTACGTGGTATGTTAACAGATTTACACAAAAGAGATTGGTGCTTCAACATTCACTTTGGATCACTGGAGCAACGCGCAGTGGTAAGACAACTCGCCTTGTGAGTCAATTTTGCCAATGGATTGAAGCGGACATCGGTAAGTCACGATCGCTTTCTCGTCCCTTCTCGCGGATGAGCCGTCGCGACAAAAGACTTGCCCCAGGAATATTAGTATTTGCCGCCAATGACGATACGCGGCGGGATTTGGCTGATCGGCTGACAATGGCAATCCAAGGACGGTACCCGATACTGTCTAAAACACCATTAGGTTTTTTTCAGGATGAGGTGATGCTGTTTTGGCCGCTATTAATTCAGCGGTTGAATCTCAGGGCACAGTTTCCCTTGCGGCTGCGTCCCGAAACTGAGCAAGAGTTGGCAACCCAATTGTGGCAGGCTGAGTTGGAACGCTGGGGAACACAGCTACCAGGGGCGAATGAGGATGCGAAAGTGCGTCGGATTTTGGACTTGTTGCAGTTGGCGGCGGTGAGTGGGACAGCCGTTGGAGATATTCCAAGCATTCTCGAAACGGGTTTCCTGGAGGATCAGGGGACACCGGAACTTTGGGAGTGTGTTGGACAGATGCTCCTGAACTGGCGGCGTTGGTGTCTCGATCAGGGGTTTCTGACGTATGGAATAATTTGCGACTTGTATTGGTCTGAACTGTTGCAAGATGCAACGTATCAACAGCATTTGCGACAGCGATGTCAAGCAATACTAGCCGATGATGTAGATGATTATCCTGCGATCGCACGCGACTTATTTGAGCTTCTCTTAGACCAAGGAGCGGTTGCCGCATTTACCTACAACCCTGATGGTAAGGTACGCTTGGGCTTGAATGCTGACCCCAACTACCTGGAAGGCTTGGCAGGACGTTGCCAGATTGAAAGCTTGGATACACTACCGATTGGTTCCCTAGCAGAACCGTTAGGAGGTATTGCTGTAGATTTAGTCAGCGACTCAGTGATTTTGTCTACACTACCGGAGTCATTACAGTCCATGCAAACCACCTCTCGTGCCGCACTGTTAAGGCAGACGGCTGAGGTGATTATTGAAGGCGTACAATCGGGACAAGTGCAACCCGGAGAAATTGCCGTTATTGCCCCTGGTTTAGATGCGATCGCGCGCTACACCCTCACCGAAATCCTCACCAGTCATAACATAGCCGTAGAACCGCTGAACGACCAGCGTCCCCTGATCAGTTCGCCAATGATTCGTGCCCTCCTAACGCTCTTAGCCCTGGTTTATCCGGGTTTAGGACGCTTAGTTGACCGGGATGCCGTTGCCGAGATGCTAGTGGTTCTAAGTCGCAAGCAAGAGGTACCGCTAGACGAGGGGGAATCACCCATCACCACACCTCATATTGACCCAGTTCGGGCTGGGTTACTCGCTGATTACTGCTATTCCCCTAACCTAGAACAACCCAACTTGCTACCCGTGGAATCCTTTCCCCGTTGGGACAGATTGGGGCATCGCGCAACAACCGCTTATACAGAGATTGTGCAATGGTTAGAAATACAGCGATCGCAACAACAACAACGGCTGATTCCCTCCTGCGTTGTCGTTCTTGACCGAGCCATTCAGAAATTCTTGTGGAATGGTAGTAACCTTCCCTACGACCAACTAGCCGCACTACGGGAACTGATGGAAACCGCGCAACACTACTGGGAAGTCGATGGACGCCTCCGGAAAACGCCCTCTGATGCCGCAAACCAAGCCGGGATAACGAGGAAAGATACCCCAGCCCACACAACAATTGGTCAATTCATCCAACTGCTGCGTCGTGGTACCGTTACCGCAAATCCTCACCCCGTCCGTCGCCTTGCCCCAGCAGCGAATAACACCGTCACTCTCGCCACCATCTTCCAATACCGCGCCAATCGCCGCTTCCACCGTTGGCATTTCTGGCTCGATGCGGGTTCTCCTCTCTGGGACAAAGGCGGTGCCGCGACTCTGTTTGGAGCTAACTTATTTCTCCATGAGTGGTCAGGACGCCCTTGGACAGAAGACGATAAAATCGCGGCGGATAGTCAACGGTTGCAGCGGATTTTGCGAGACTTATTGGGGCGTGCCGGTGAGCGGATTTACCTGTGTCACAGCGACTTGGCGGTGAATGGTACCGACCAAGCAGGCCCATTGTTACCGTTAGTCAATGCGGCAGTTCCCCGTAGTTCTGAAGCCGTCTTTACTTAAGGTTTAGCCAGCTTTGGATTTCTTGCGCCAACCAAGCACATTCCAGTTCCGTTAATCCGTGACCAAAGGAATAGGGTTCGGTGCCAGTAAGCAGGACTTTTGCGCCATCCTTGCTGCTGTAGCAACACGTATACATAATGTCAGAGAGTGACCCTTTATAGCGAGTAATGACGTAGTTAAACCATTGCCATTGCAGTTCAAAACGACTCGTATTGCGGTTGAAGTCAACTTGAGTACGTTGGTGGCGAAACTGTGTGTATTTAATTGAGAAGATCAAGAGGGCTGTCAAAAATGGCAATCCGATTAATGGGATTCCCACATTAGTCACTATCCAGAGAATGCCAACGAGCGCAAACATAGCATAACTGCCTAACAGCGCAAGCCCTTGCTTACCTCTTGGGCTACGCTCAGGGATAACAATTCGTAGCCGTTCGGGAGACTGACTCACCTGAACGCGAGTCCCAAACGGTGGGCGGAGTCGTCCAGTACTAACAGGAGCAGACAATGCCGCGTTCTCAGGAGTTTGAATACCAAAGCTGAGAGCTTTCATGGCTTCGTCAGCCGTGCTAAACCGACGTTTCAAGGATGGCTCGGTGAGTTTTTCCAGCCATTCGCTAAAGCTGGGTGTCAGGGTTACCTTATCGCTAAACTGAATTCGTAAATCATCTTGGGGCAAGTCAGCCGGAGCAGTACCTGTGAGCAGATGAATTAGACTGGCTCCCAGTGCGTAGAGGTCAGATGCTGGAACTGCCCTCCCACCAAATTGTTCCATTGGTGCATAACCATAGGTTCCGACTACCGTAAACGTTGCCCCTTCTTTGACGGCTCGGTCTTGTACGGCTCCAAAATCAACTAAATAGACCTGTTTATCCTCACCCAAAATCAAATTACTCGGCTTAATATCCCGATGCAGTACCTGCGGCTTCAATTCATGCAGATAAATCAGAATGTTCAAAACATTGATCGCAACTTGGCGAACTTGCTTCTCAGTAAACCGTTTCCCCTGATTCAGCAATTCCTTCAGGGAGGCACCGGGGATAAATTCTTGGACTAATCCAAACCAAAGCGATCGCTCATCAATTGAAAAATAATCATAGTACTTGGGAATCCGGGAATGGTTGAGCTGTTTGAGAACCTGGGCTTCCCGTTCAAATAGTTTCAGGTCATCCCACTGCACCTCACCCCCAAATGCCAGCAGCTTGACAATCACCAATGCGGCGGGAATGGCTTGCAAATCCTCTGCTAGCCAGGTTTGACGCCCTGCATTTTGTCCTAATTTTTGTTTAAGTTGATAGCGATCGTGTAAGATTTGTCCTGCTTCTAGCATTTGGTTCTTGATGGTTTTAAGCCAAATATCTTTAGTGAAACTGAATTCTCTTTCCTACTCCTTTTAAGGGTAGGTTTCTAATAACTATCCTTGACAATGGAGTGATGAGGTGATGGGGAAAAAACTCCCAAAGTTCATGCGTATTACCTCTTAACCCAGAGTTTTTAAAGAGAACCTAGGAAACCAGCGATGATCGCGATATAGATCCAAGCCATTGGTATCCCAATAAAAAGCCCAGCCATCGTCCAGCCTCGTTGATGGGCTTTGAACTGTTCAATGCTTCGCCACTTTCTACTTTTCCAAGCCCATTCATTGCCTTTTGCCCCCAATGCGATCGCAACTAACCATCCAACTTGCGGCACTAAGGCAAGTAGTCCAATCCAAACTTTGTTTGTGAACGGCCAGAAGTAAGGCATCAAAAAAGCACCCCAATTCCAACCCTGAATTTCATCAGGTACTGGCACTGAGGAATCAAATAAATCCCCACACCCTGAATTATTCACGACGGTGACTACGGCTGGCTTCATGAGCTGGCTGTCTCTAGGTTTGTCAGGTACCATGCCGGATTCCAGAGCAGAAAGTGCTTGTGAGGCGCTTTTAAATCGTTGCTCTGGAGCTGGTTCTGTTAGCTTTTCGAGCCACTGCACCATACTACGACTGAGGTTTACCTGCTCTTGAAAGCCAATCCGCAGATTCCGTTGCGGCAAGTCTCCAGGCGCACACCCAGTGAGCAAATGAATTAATGTTGCCCCCAAAGCATAAAGATCGGAAGCAGGCACTGCCCTGCCGCCAAACTGTTCCATCGGTGCATAACCATAGGTTCCCACGACGGTAAACGTCGCTCCCTCTTGATGCGATCGCTCCTGCACTGCCCCAAAATCGACCAAATAAACCTGCTCATCCTCACCCCAAATCAGATTGCTGGGCTTGATGTCACGATGCAAGACGGCAGGGTTCAGGTGATGGAGAAACTCTAGTATTTTCAGAATATCAACCGCGATTTTGCGAACTTGGCTTTCTGTAAAGCGTTTACCCTGAATTAGCTGTTCCTTTAATGATGAGCCTGGGATATACTCCTGCACTAAGCCAAACCAAAGCGATCGCTCATCAATGTGAAAATAATCCCGATACTTGGGGATACGAGGATGGTTGAGCTGTTTGAGAACCTGGGCTTCCCGCTCAAATAGTTTCAGGTCATCCCACTGTACCTCGCCGCCAAAGACAAGAAACTTGACAATTACAAATTCATCTGGTACAAGCAAATCCTCTGCCAGCCAGGTTTGACGCCCCGCATTCTGCCCCAGTTTTCGCTTGAGTTGATAACGCTCTTGTAATACCTGTCCTGCTTTTAGCATTTGGTTCTTGATGCTTCTAAGCCGAGTTTTCTCTAATTTAGCTAATCGCCGGAAGCCCCACACCATACCTGTACCCAGGTTGGTGTGGGGTGGAGCTAGCGGTCAATCAATGGGGTTCAATACCCCTTTGATTGACAATCTCCTAATAAGTTCTCGGAGTACGTCATTTTGAGTTCGTCCTTTGGTTTTGCAGTACTTCACTAGATGCTCATACTCGCTATCAGATGGGCGGATTGTTATTTTTGTCATACCATCATATTGCCGTCACTTCTGGTATGATTATGTCATGAGAATAGCCTATCAGTACCGATTACGTCCAACTCGCCAGCAGTCCACAGTGCTAGACAGATGGCTATCCATGCTGTGCGCTCAGTACAACTATTTGTTGGCTGATAGGTTTAATTGGTACGAGCAAAACCGTTCTCCTGTTAATGCTTGCCCTCTTATCTGTCACCTACCAGAACTACGAGACAACCCTGATTACTACAGTCAAAAAAAGACGTTACCTCAACTCAAGGAAACTCATCCTTGGTACGGCGAAATCTATTCGCAAGTCCTTCAGGATGTAGTCAAGCGAGTTAAGGTAACATTTGACCGTTTCTTAAAGGGTGACAGTAACGGTAAACGTAGTGGCAGACCGAGATTCAAGGCTCGTAACCGTTATCGCACGTTTACCTATCCTCAGATGAAAGAAGGATGTTTGCAGAGCAATCTGATTAACTTACCAATGTTCGGAAAAGTTAAGGTTATTCTGCATCGTCCTATTCCTGACGGGTTCAAAATCAAAATCGCATCTGTCACCAAGAAAGCTGACGGCTTCTATCTAACACTCTCTTTAGAAGATAAAACTGTTCCTGAAATTAAACCAGATTTCAATCCAGATAAAATCACTGGAATTGATATGGGGTTGAAGGAATTCTTGACAACTTCTGAGGCTGAAACGGTTGCTATCCCTCAACACTACCGTAAATCTCAGAAGCGTCTGCGGGTTATCCAGAAACGGGTATCTCGTCGCAAGAAAGGGAGTAATGGCAGACTGGAAGCCATCAAGCAACTAGGTAGACAACACAAAAAGGTTGCAGACAAGAGAAAAGATTTCCACTTCAAAACAGTGAATTGGCTGTTATCGAAATATGACGTAGTTGCTCACGAACAGTTGAACATCAAAGGACTTGCTCGTACCCGATTGGCTAAATCTGTTTTGGACGCTGGGTGGTCAAGCTTTCTGTCGATACTGACAAACAAAGCCGTAAATGCTGGTTTGATGGTTGTCCCAGTCAATGCCCATAATACATCACAAGATTGCTCTGGTTGCGGTGAGAAAGTACCAAAGAAGCTGCACATTCGTTGGCATAGTTGTTCATGTGGATGTGAACTAGACCGTGACCACAACGCAGCAGTGAATATAAAAAATAGAGCGGTAGGGCAATCCGTTCTTAAAGCTCAGTCAATGTCCGAAGCAATAGCTGGAGTCGCTGAGAAGCCTACACCAACTGAGTACAGTATGGTGTAGGAGTTGTCACCTTTTAGAACTCCGATTAGTAGATAGGTAGCAATAAAAGCATCTCCCTAATTCAGGATATCTTTGCCCTAGGGGCGCAATTAATTGCACCTCTAGAAGCTGGTGATTAACAATCAATGTATTATCGGAATCTCTAACGCTAATCAAGAACTTCGGCAAGAATCGATAAAATCATCGGTAGCCAAATAAAAATTCCAGCAATTGTCCAACGGCGTTGGTGCATTTTGAACTGTTCAATACTCTTCCACCGTCTACTCTTCCAAGCCCATTCGTTGCCTTTACCCCCTAATGCGATCGCAACAATCATTACCCAACTAGGAGAAGGTACCCAAGAGGACAGCCCAATCCAAACATGATTGGTGAGCGGCCACAACCACGGCATCAAAAACGCACCCCAATTCCAACCCTTAATTTCATCAGGAACGGGTACTGAAGAATCCAGTAAATTACTGTTCCCAGAATTATTGACAAATGCTAGGGATTTCATCGGGGTGAGTTCTAAAGGCACCTCTCGACTATCCTCATGTTTGTCAAGTACGATACCGTATTTCAGCGCAGAAAGCGCTTCTGCCGCACTCTGAAAGCGTTGCTCTGGTGCAGGTTCTGTCAGCGTCTTTATCCAGTTCACCATGCCACGACTAAGGTGTACCCGCTCTTCAAAGCAAATTTGCAAATTTCGAGAGGGCAAGTCAGCAGGTGCTGTCCCGGTGAGCAGATGAATCAAGCTTGCACCCAAGGCATAAAGATCGGAAGCGGGTATCGCCCTGCCACCAAACTGTTCCATCGGTGCGTAACCATAGGTTCCCACCACAGTAAACGTTGTTCCTTCTTGATGCGATCGCTCTTGTACCGCCCCAAAATCTACCAAATAAACCTGCTCATCCTCACCCCAAATCAAATTGCTGGGTTTAATATCGCGATGCAGCACAGGGGGAAGGAGTTGATGGAGAAATTTTAGAATCAACAGAACATCGACAGCGATTTTACGAATTTGTTCTTCCGTAAATCGCTTACCTTGGGTTAGTTGTGCCTTTAGAGAGTTCCCTGGAATATATTCCTGCACCAAGCCAAACCAAAGCGATCGCTCATCAATGTGAAAATAATCCCGATACTTAGGGATACGGGGATGATTGAGCTGCTTGAGTATCTGCGCTTCTCGCTCAAATAGTTTTAAATCATCCCATTGCACCTCACCACCAAAGGCCAGCAGTTTGACAACCACTAATTCAGTCGGTGACACCCCGATATCCTCAGCCAACCAAGTTTGACGCCCTGCATTCTGTCCCAGCTTTTGCTTGAGCTGATAACGCTCATGTAATACTTGTTCTGCTTGCAGCATAGGAGTGGCTATTCCTTGAACCCGTCTTCCCTCCAATGTAGCCAGAACTCAGCCGGTAGGTGTATTTAGCCCAGTAAATAAAATTCTCTCGTTAAATCTTTTTATAACTGGAGCATTGGCTATCTTTAGCTTAAAAATTCTACTAGCTGCTCCAGCTTTGACCAAGCCGCACCACTATTCATGACCTCCCTCGCTAGCTCAATCCCGGCTTTATGGTCTTCTAGGGGAATAATACCACCGACTTGAAGCGCGAGTGAGGCATTTAATGCCACAGCATCCTGCTGTGCCTGTGTTGCTTTACCTTGCAAAACATTCCGCAAAATCAAAACATTGTCTTCAACATTCCCGCCTTGCAAGGCGCTTGTTGGTGCTGGAGTTAAGCCTAGCTGTTGGGGATCTAGGGTTGCTAGCCGCACATCACCCTCCGAAAGGAGTGCCATGTCAGTTTTGTCGGCTAAACCTGCCTCATCAAGTTTTTCCCGTCCATGCAGGACGATCGCTTTTGGAGTTCCCATCTGGCACAACGCTTGAGCAACAGTTGCGACAACCTTGGAATCAAATACCCCAAGTACTTGTCCTGTAGGGCGCAACGGATTCACCAGTGGCCCTAAAAGGTTAAACACTGTTCGTACCTTCAGTGTTTGTCGCAGTGGCGCAACGGCTTTCAGCGCTGGGTGCCAACCACGAGCAAAAAGAAATGTGATACCCACTTCATCCAGTGCCGCTTGCACCTTCTCGGCGGACGCGGATAAATTAACACCCATAGCTTCCAGGACATCCGCTGAACCAACGAGGCTTGAGGCAGAACGATTACCATGCTTCGCAACCCGGACACCAGCCGCTGCCGCAACAAAAGCAACAGCTGTTGAAATATTAAAAGTTAATGCACCATCTCCACCTGTGCCACAGGTATCAATGACAGGTGTTTTGTGGTTGATTGCTGTCTTTTGTAACGATTGAGATTGCAACACATCTGCCATCCCTGCTAGTTCTTGGGCAGATACGCCTTTGGCTTGGATAGCGGCAAGAATCGCACCTGATAAAGCTTCAGGAATTTCCTCATTCAACCATCCTTGCATTAGCTGTGATGCTTGATTGATCGATAAAGATTCTCGATCAAGTAACTGTTGCAGCAAGCTAGACCAGTTAATTGTGGTTTGCGCGATCGCAGTAGCCAAGTCACTCATGAAACGTTAGTAAGTTAGGTGGGCAGCACTAAACATAGCTCGTAAGGGGAATTTATGATTAGTGATTATTAGACATTTTTCTAGCTAACCACTAACCATTACAACCCTTCCGACGTTTATTATTGTCGTAGCCAAAAACTGCCTAACTTCAGTTGGAAGATTAGGCGCATCCTAACAACCGTAGCCAACGGGCATGGGAGTTTATCGCAGCGAGAAAAGTTGGGTGTGAAGCGTACTTAACCCCAAACTGGGAACACACCGATTCAACAATTGGGGCAAGAGCGGGATAGTGGATATGACAGACATCTGGAAACAGATGATGTTCCACTTGGAAGTTCAGTCCACCCACATACCAAGTCAATAAACGATTATCACGAGCAAAGTTAACAGTCGTTGCTACCTGATGCATTGCCCAGGAATTGTTAACGTGGTTCGAGTTTGCTGGAAGGCTTGGAAAATCTGCTTCCTGAACACAGTGGGCTGCCTGAAACACAATGCTCAGTACAAAACTGGCAATAAACGCAGTCAGCACATAGCAAACAACTACCTGCCACAGTGGATGAAATAGAGCAGGAATCAGGAAAGCCCAGCTAAAGAACATTACCTTTCCCAGCACGAACACCACTAAATCTCGACCTTGGGGTCTGGGAAAACGATGTTCCCCAATCCGACCTTGTATAAGTATTTGGAAGTCTGAGTAGAAATGCCAGTTAAACGCTAAAAGACCATATATCGGCCAGAGGTAGATATGTTGAAAGCGGTGAAACCAGAGGTGTCGTTGCTGAGGAGCGAAACGACACAAGATTCCCAGGTCAATATCATGGTCAACTCCCACAAGATTGGTGTAGCTATGATGAATGACATTGTGCTGCCACTTCCAAATGTAGGAACTGCCGCCCAGCAGATCTAGGCTCATTGCCATTAGCTGATTGACGAATTGTTGCTTGGAGTAAGCCCCATGACCGCCATCATGCTGTATGCTAAAACCAATTCCTGCCATCGCCAAGCCCAAAGAGACTGATAACACTCCAGCTTGCCACCAGTTACTTGCGACAAATACGAGCAATACCCAAGAAATCGCAAACCACGACAAGATAACGGCAGTTTTACGAAACATTTGCGGCGGGTCGCGTTGTGGTAGCTCAGTTTGTTGAAAGTATTCTTCGACACGGCGCTTTAACTCACGATGGAACGCTAAGTCTTTGGAGTACTTAACTTTTGTTGTGTGAGAACTCGCACTGGCGTTCATGACTTCGGGAGCGGGATGGCTTGAGTCCGGTTTCCCCTTGGTTGTGGAAAGCTTGGGGGATGTCAAAATCCTTTGGGTTTCGGTCTGCCTCGGAAACGATGTTGGAGGCTTAGGTGATGAACTAGAATTGATGCTCAATGTCACGATGCTTGTGTATCCTGCAATTGCTCTTTTTTGAGAATCCCACAGCTTGAAGCTTATGGAATTTTTTCTATGAAAAGGGAGTTGAGTAAGCCTAGAGGAGAGTTAGGGAAGGCAGGAGATGTGGAGGAAAGTTTTTCGGGGAGATATCTATGCAGAAATCACCTCTTTTGCTCCATCTGTTACTTTTAGTGCCCGTCCCTTGCTTTGCCTCCTCTTTGATGTTGACCTTGTCAAAGGTGTGCATTTTGACTTATCCTCTCTTGCGATCGCTTGACGCTGCCATTGCCAATAGGAATATTACCTGTACAGGAAACAAGAACGCACATATTTAAGCTTAATTTCTAGAAGTGAGGAAATTGGTATTCTATTCCCACATCTTGACAAGATCATTCTTTAGTTACATCAAAACTTGTTGCAACATTCAAGTATGTACCCATTGGAAATTCCTATCAATCATCTCATAAAGGTATTCACAGTTACATCAAGCCAAGAAACCGACTGAACGACGTGATCTATCAAGTCATCTTGCTCGTATGACAGATAAGGAAGGCTTTGAAAAAGATTTAATCCTTCCAAATCCTATGACCTTGCAGTTCAATGTACTAACTTATAAAGGTCAATCAGTTTGTCTTTGTCTCTCGTACAAGCTGCCCAAGAGAAAAAAATTGAGCGTTTGATCAATGCAACTTGGAAATTTATCCGCTGACGTAGCCAATTTAGAGATATTTTCTGCATTTGTGGAACATACGCCTGCTGCCGTTGCTATGCTTGATCGCGACATGCGTTACCTGCTTACATCTCGTCGGTGGCTGACGGATTACGCGCTGGATAACCAAAACCTGATTGGTCGATCTCATTATGAAGTCTTTCCCCTATTTCAAGAGAAACAAGCGAGAGTTGGAGAGCAGGAGAATATTACCCAACTCTCTCATCATCCCATTACCGCTTACTCTCTGAAACGGTGGCAGAAAATTTATGCCTTGTGTTTAGCTGGACAACCCCAGCGAGGTGACTCCGATTATTTCATCAAACCTGATGGCTTTTGGCAAAGGGTAAAGTGGGAACTTCAACCTTGGTATACCAAGACAGGTGAAATTGGTGGAATCATGATGTTCACTGAATTTCAGGAACATCGTAGTCTAACAGAGGAATCCCCGCCAGACAGCGAAGAAGACTATCGTTGGCTTAGAGAAAAAGCAAGCGAAGCAATTTGGGGAACCGCTTCACTGACAAAGACGATTGAGCAGTTACAACAAGAATCAGTAGAGCGTCGGCAAGCGCAAGCGTTGCAAAAGGAATCGGAGGAACGCTATCGCTCTTTGGTTGCAGCGATGGCAGAGGGAATAATCTTACTCGATGCTAATGGGATAGTTTACACTTGTAACTCAGCAGCAGAAAGCATTTTGGGACTGACAGCGGAGCAATTAATCGGGCTAAGTTGTCTTGATTTTTTCAGATCTGCGGTTAAGGAAGATGGTAAGCTATTTCCCCCTGAGGAATACCCAATCCACGTAACACTCCGGACTGGACAATCCTTTACGGATGTGATTATGGGAATCCCCCAAACCGATGGAATCCTGACTTGGCTAAGCATTAATTCACAACCATTGTTTCACCCTAATGAAACAAAGCCCTATGCCGCTGTTGCTTCTTTTATTGATATCAGCAAGCGCAAACAAGTTGAAGCTGAGTTACGTGAGAGTGAAGAACGCTTCCGCACTACCTTCGACCAAGCAGCGGTTGGGATTAACCATTCTGAACCAGATGGCAGATTTGTGCGGGTTAACCAGAAGTTTTGCAACATCATGGGTTACTCCCGTGAGGAATTGTTAGAACGCACATTCCAAGACATTACCTATCCTGACGATTTACTAATCGATATGGAGAATGTGCGATCGCTTTTAGCAGATGAAATCCCAACGTATACGCTAGAAAAGCGCTACATTCGCAAAGATGGGCAGTTAATCTGGGTGCAAATCACTGCCTCGCTGGTGCGTACTCCCCAAGGTGAACCGAAGTACTTCCTGAGTGTTGTCCAAGACATTAACCTACGCAAAGCGGCTGAATCAGCCCTGCGCGATTCGGAAGCACAACTGCGAGAACTCTTTGCTAGGGAAGCATTACTCAATCGTTTATCGAACCAAATCCGTAATTCCCTGGAACTGAATACGATTCTCGAAACTACAGTCCAGGAAATTCGCCAGATTTTGAACGTTGATCGTTGTCAATTTGCTTGGTATTGTCCCTATGAGGCTGAAGCGTACTGGGAGGTCGTTAAGGAAGCGAGAAATCCTGATTTACCCGACCGTCGGGGTTGCTATCCAGCCGAGGTGGTAGGGCAGCTAGCTGAGCAGATTTTAAATCTAGAAGTCCTCCAGGTTGATGATATTGAGACGGTGAGCGACCCGATTTTTCAGCAGTTTGTTCGCTCTCTTGGCTCTAGTTCCGTTTTGGTGCTGCCGATGCAGACACCTTCAGGTACTATCGGTGTGATTAGCTGTAGTCAGAGTCGTGAACCACGTCCTTGGACGGATAGCGAAGTAGAACTTCTACAATCGGTGAAAGACCAACTCCTGATTGCGATTAAGCAAGCTGATCTCTACGCAGCTAGTCGCATGGCAACTCAGAAAGCCCAAGAGCAAGCCACGAAACTGGAACAAGCCTTACGGGAGTTGCAACGTACTCAAACCCAGTTGATTCAAAGCGAAAAAATGTCGAGCTTAGGTCAGTTAGTTGCTGGTGTAGCTCACGAAATTAATAATCCAGTTAACTTTATCTACGGCAATCTGATCTACGCCCAAGAATATTTCCAAGACATCTTAGGTCTGTTGCAGCTTTATCGTACTACCTATACTAAGCCTCCAGCAGTGATTCAAGAGCGGATAGACGCGATTGATTTAGACTTTTTAGTTAGCGACTTAAGTCAACTCCAGAACTCGATGAAAGTGGGTGCAGAACGCATTCGGGAGATTGTGCGATCGCTACGGACATTCTCTCGTGTCGATGAGTCAGATAACAAGCAGGTAGACATACATACAGGGATTGAAAGTACCTTAATGATTCTCCACAGTCGGCTCAAGGCGAAGCCTGGTCATCCTGCTATCTCTGTCATCAAGGAGTATGGAGATTTGCCCTCAGTGGAGTGTTATCCAGGACAGCTAAATCAGGTGTTCATGAATCTGATTAGTAATGCGCTCGATGCTTTAGAAGAAAAGATGAAGTGTGAGCCTTTAGAAATAACGACTAATCCCTCAGAAACAGTTACTAATTTCTCACCGACCATTACGATCAACACTGGCATCATTGGTAGAGATAATCCTACCATCAGCCTTACTCCCCACGCTTTACTTGAGCCAACTATAGGGGAATGTCTGCCAAAAAAAGAGTCTGATGTGGAAGCGAGTCACATCTTCATTCGGATTGCTGATAATGGTGCTGGTATGACGCAGAAAACTCAACAACAACTGTTTGAACCCTTCTTCACAACCAAGCCAGTGGGAAAAGGCACAGGCTTGGGGTTGGCAATTAGCTATCAGATTATTGTTGAGAAACATGGCGGGAAGTTGTGGTGCCATTCTGCACCGGGACAAGGTACTGAGTTTGTCGTTGAGATTCCGATTCATCATCACTAGAGCGCCCGTTCACGTACTAGTAATAAACATAAAAGCCTTCTGCCTTTTGCCTTCTGCCTTTTGCTATAACCGTTATGAACGAGGTGGGTTTTTAGCAGCAGGAGCGTTGCATTTTAGCGCCTGGAAACCACTCTCATGAGGACTTACTGTCGGCACTTGCTCAGTCAGGACAACGTCCCCTTTCTCATTAATTACCCACCCTTGTGCTTCCACCAATGGTCTTTGAGCTGAACGACTAGGCGTTGTTGAAGTAGCAGGAGTGTGGTTCTCTACCTCAGAGTCAAGCGCCACCCAGTTAGTGACTACAGCTTCACCCTGTAGAGTGTCATTAGGACTAGTTGGTAAGCCTCCACGACCCGTAACAGTAAATCGGCTGTTGTCTGCTACTTCACCCGGAGTACAACGGCGGTCAATCTGCCTTGAGGCATCAACCACGTCAGTCGGTAACTCAGCTAAGCCTCGCGTTGGGTCAACACCAGGTGTGTTTTGTTCAAAGTCGCCAGCCAACCCAAATTCGGAAGTGACAGTAATATCGTTGTCAGGGGTAAGCTCAGGTCGAAACTCGATCCCGAAGAGTCCTTGAGTCGTAATGCTAACTTGACCGCCATTACCTTCGAGAGCATTGGCAGTGATGTCGCTCCCTTGAGAACCTGTAGGGGGTGTAGCAACGATAAAGGTAGAGTCAATCGTGACGTTGCCACCCTTGGCTTGGTCGCGAGCATTGGCAGAAATTAGGCTTTCGTTGTCCAAGCGTAGAAAGTCCAAGCCAGTGAGCGTGATGTTTGCTCCACTTTGTGTGCCACTTTTAGCGGTTTCAGCGGAAAGATTGCCTTGGTTAAGGAGTAAGGAATTCGCTTGAACGGTCAGGTCACCCGCCTGCCCTTCGGGACTACTTACCGTGACTTGGGCTTCATCCAAGACAGACATTGCGCTAGTTTCAACCGTCAAGTCCCCGGCTGTGCCACCAGCCGTGGCATTTACCAATAGACCGCTACCTGCACCGCTCAGTTGCACTGAATCAGATGCCTTGATAGTCAAACTCCCCCCGTTGCCTGAGCTTTGCGTCCTAGCACTGATTATTGCCCCATCTCGCACGAGCAATGAGCCAGTGTTAATCGTCACGTCTCCAGCATTCCCGCTCGAACCTTCGCCAGCTCCAGCCCCCAACGCACTAGGAACACCATCGGCAGAGTGACCAATCAGTTGCACACCGTGGGAGGCATTGACCGTCAAATTCCCCCCATTACCTGCACCAAACGTACTAACACTGACAAATCCACCATCCTGCGCTAGCAATGTCCCTGTGTTAATCATCACATCTCCCGCATCTCCTTCACTACCTGTGTTTGTAAAAACTGTTGCTCCATCCCGCACTAGTAACGCAGGAGTGTTAACTGTCAAGTTGCCACTATCTCCAGTACCTTCCGTCCCCGCATAAATACCGCTAGGAAATAGACCGCTTCCTATCAGTTCAACAAACTCAGAGGCGTTAACCGTCACCTCGCCGCCCTGTCCAGCAAGATAGGTGTAGGTCGAGGCATAGGCTCCACCCGTAGCGATGAACCGTCCTGTAGTAATGCTCACATTACCAGCCGCTCCCGTTCCGGAAGCTTCACTTGTCAAGCTGCTGGCACTCAGACCATCTGGCGATTCTCCAAACAGTTGCACTTCTTGGGAGGCGTTAATCGTCAAATTCCCCCCATTGCCTGCACCAGCCGTGCTAGCATCAACTGTTGCTCCATCCCGCACTAGCAAGGCAAGAGTGTTAACTGTCAAGTTGCCACTACCTCCAGTACTGCTACTCCCAGCCTCAGTATAAAGACCACTGGAAAATTGACCCTTTCCTATCAGTTCGACAAGCTCAGAAGCGTTAACCGTTAGTTCGCCACCCCGTCCAGTACCGTAGGTAGAGCTAGAGGCATAGGCTCCATCCGTAGCGATGAACCGTCCTGTGGTAATACTCACATTACCAGCCGCTCCCATCCCGTAAGCTTCACTTACCAAACTGCTACTAGTCCGACCATCTGGCGATTCTCCAAGCAGTTGCACTTCTTGAGAGGCGTTAATCGTCAAATTCCCCCCATCCCCTTGACCGGAAGTGTTAGCATTCACCTTTGCCCCATCCTGCACCAGTAATGTAGCAGTGTTAATTGACACGTCTCCTGCATTACCCTTCGAGTCTTGACCGGACAAAGCGAACAAGCCGCTGAGAAACCCATTGGTACCAAGCAGTTGCACGTCTTGGGAGGCATTTACTGTCAAATTCCCCCCATTTCCTTCACCAAAAGCGTTAGTAGTAACCATTGCCCCATCCCGTACCAGCAATGAGCCAGTGTTAATCGTCACGTCTCCTGCCTTGCCGCTCGATCCTGGAAGAGCTGAAGTAGATAAGCCGCTGCTACGCAAACCATCAGCAGAGCGACCAATCAGTTGTACGTCATGGGAGGCATTCACTATCAAATTCCCCCCGTCGCTTTCACCATTAGTAAAAACATTGATAGATGCCCCATCCCGTACCAGCAATGAGCCAGTGTTAATCCTCACGTCTCCTGCCTTGCCGCTCGATTGTTCGTCTGAGGAAGTAAACAAGTAACTCATGCCAATAAGTTGTACGTATTGAGAGGCATTGATCGTCAAATTCCCAGAGTCTCCTTCACCAAAAGTGGAAGCATCGATAAATGCCCCATCTACCAGCAATGTAGCTGTGTTAATCGTCACGTCTCCACCCTTCCCGATCGATCCTGATTCACTGGAAGTATACAAGCCGCTGCTACGCCGACCATCAGCAGAGCCAATCAGTTGTACGTATTGAGAGGCATTGACCGTCAAATTCCCAGAGTCCCCTTCACCAAAAGTGCTAGCCGTCACTAGTGCGCCATCCCGTACCAGCAATGTGCCAGTGTTAATCGTCAAGTCTCCACCCTTCCCGCTCGATCCTGATTCAGTGGAAGTAGACAAGCTACTGCTACGCCGACCATCGGCAGAGCCACCAATCAGTTGCACACCTTGGGAAGCATTGACTGTCAAATTCCCAGAGTCCCCGTCACCAAAAGTGCTAACACTGACAAATGACCCATCACGCACCAGCAACTGCCTCGTTGTGATGTTGATGTCACCTCCCTTACCTGTAGCTCCCTGTAACACCGAATTGTCGATCAGACTCCCATCAGTTAGGTTGATCGCTCCTGTCGCATTAATGTTAATATTGCCTGCAATTGAATCCGCAGAACCCAACCCGGAACCTATCCCCGCCAAAAGCGCACTTCCTCCCGCCATTGTTAAGTCAAAGGCATTGATGGCAATACTCCCACCACCGCCAGCCTCCACAAATGCGATCGCACGATTAGTCAGCGATATATCGGTAAGTGCCACTCCTTGAGGAAAATTCAAACTCAGGCTAGAACCCTCGCCATTCAGCCTTACAGTACCCGTTCCTGCTACCGCCCCCAACTCGACTCGACCACCAGGCGCCGCCAAAATAGCACCATCTAAGCTAACTTCGCCACCTAAAAGGGCTAAAGTTTGACCATTGGGAACTTGAAGTTGAGATTGCTGCACGGCAATACTTCCCGGATTCCTCCTGAATTGCAAACCCAGAGGAACATTAATAGTTAGCAAGGGGGGAGCTTGTGGATTAGTGGCACTGAACTTTATGCCATTAGGAAATATCACAGCACTTGCCGTACTTGCGACAAATGAGCCTCCTACATCTAATAAGGCATTCGCTCCAAACCTAATCCCATTAGGATTGAGCAAAAATAGATTCGCGCCCCCATCCACACCCAATATCCCTGATAAGTTCGACAGGGTATCGCCCGTTACCCGTGTCAGAATGTTCTCAATACCCTCAGGATTTGCAAAATAAACCCGCTGTTGCTCGTCAATATTAAATTCTGAGAAACTGTGGAAGAGGTTCACGCCGCGAGTTGCTCCACCTTCAATCAAGTCAGCAGGAACCCCCCTAACATTATCCGGTGTAACAAGAGAGCTTTCAGAGCCGAGAGTGGCATCAGGTGTAAGCTGAGCTACGGTGGGTTCGCCCGTGTACGCGATCGCACCAACTAGCCCAAACACCAACGCTATCCCCAACCGCGAACTGAGACACCGTCTAATAGCACGTCTAGTCAAGTCTTTCTTATCAACAGTCAGTTGCACGCAACCCTGAACAAATCTAGCCATCATTAAATTTATGAAATATTTAGTTGGGTTAATAGTCTTTTCAGGTATTGGCTCATTTCTTATTTCAGATACGATTGATTTTTGGAGAGAATTAAGAAGAAGTGATAGCCGAAGCCAATTAGGGATGGACTTCCTAAGACTTGCCGTTTTGGCAGGGATGGCAAGCATTGGATATTGGGTGGCAACAGATACCTTTCATAAACCTAGTGATGGGATAGTTTTTTTAGTTATCGGAATAGTTGGAGCCTTTTCAACACACATAATTTCTTCAAGCCTCAGAAAATAGCGCGATCGCAAGTTGTTGCTCTAAACCTAAACCCAGCCAACAACTTCCTTGATTTGAGAAATTGCTATTTCCCGATCAATATGTGCCTTAGCCTTCGCGATAGCCGTATCGGGTTGCTTGTACCAGCGTTGTGAGCGAAAGCAATGTCCACTGGCTGTCAGTATTTCCCAGGTGTAGCGCTCACGGTCAATAACAAGCCAAAGCTCACAACAGCGGTAAGTTTGCTGTGGAAACTTCAGTAAACCGATTTCCGCCAAAACGCTTAGTTTCATTCGTGAGCGTTCCAAACGCTTCAGCAGTTCCAGAAAACAGAATGCCGCACGTCTAGCCGCGTCATGCGTAGGGTAGCAGTAGCGATCGCGTGGTTCAAATTTGAAGTCTGTTCCACTCAGACGAAACTGAAACTTACCAGAAGCATCCTCAACGAAGATGACACGCCAAGGCGTTTTGGGGTATTGAACACAAAATCCTTGAGGCTGAATCCTTACCGTAGCTGTCATCGTTCGTTGGCTAATAGGGCGAACATATCTTAGCTTTTAAGAAAGGCAATCCGCTTGCATAAATGGCTAACACAAACTGTCTTGAGATAGACATCTGGCTGAACTTAACCAAAAGTCATAGAAATATAATTGATACCCTATTAAGTCAGGTGGGAGATCGTGGTGAGGCACTGCGAGTGAAATATTTTCCAGAAAGGACATCAGAGTTGTGAGTGCAGAGCAAGAAGTGACGATTTCTGAAAAGCTTTTTGCTGGTGGCGGAGAAATGGGCGCACGGATGCGAGAAAGGGACTGGGCGAAAACACCGCTAGGTTCTCCAACGCAATGGCAACAGAGCTTGAAGACTGCCGTGCGGATTATGTTGACTTCCCGTCAGGCGATGTTTGTCTGGTGGGGTGAGGAACTAATTAACCTATACAATGACGCTTACAAAGCGATCGTGGGTGGCAAACATCCAGAAGCCCTCGGACAGCCAGCTTCCTACGTGTGGCGAGAGATTTGGGATCAGGTTGGACCTCGTGCAGAATCCGCCATCCTCAAGAATGAGGGCACCTACGACGAGGCGTTGCTGCTGATCATGGAGCGCAACGGCTACCCGGAGGAAACCTACTATACCTTTTCTTATAGTCCGGTTCCAAATGACGAGGGCGGTACAGGTGGCATCATCTGTGCGAACACAGACGACACACAGCGTATCATTGGTGAGCGTCAATTGGCACTGTTGCGGGAACTGGCAGCGAAAACAGCGGACGCTCGAACATTTGATGAAGCCTGTACGCTAAGTGCTGAGTGCCTGAAAACCAATCGGCATGACCTACCCTTCGCAATGATCTATCTGGGCGATCCAGAGCAGCAGCGCGTTTTTCTGACTGGAACCAGTGGTATCGATCGCACTCACGTCGCCGCGCCTGAAACTGTCGATCTTAATACCGATTCGGTTTGGTCGTTTGCAGAAGTACTCAAAACGCAGAAGACAGTCGTTATTTCCGATTTAGCAGCAACGTTTGACCGTTTGCCGACAGGAGCCTGGGATCGAGTGCCCCATCAAGCCGTTGCTGTACCGATTGCGCCTTCTGGACAGACAGGTCGAGCCGGGATATTGATCGTTGGCTTAAACCCATACAGGCTCTTCGACGACTCTTACCAGGGATTTATCGATCTAGTTGCGGCTCAGATTGCCGCCAGTATTGCCAACGCCCAAGCTTATGAAGAAGAGCGCAAACGTGCCGAAGCTTTAGCAGAACTCGATCGTGCAAAAACGGTTTTCTTCAGCAACGTCAGCCACGAATTTCGCACTCCCCTGACGCTGATGTTGGGTCCATTAGAAGATTTGTTGACCCATCAAAAAGAAGCCTTGTCAGTGGGGGGACGCGAACAACTAGAAACGGTGCATCGGAACTCCCTACGCTTGCTGAAGTTGGTCAATACCCTGCTTGATTTTTCCCGCATCGAAGCGGGACGCATTCAAGCTGTTTACGAACCCACGGATTTATCAGCCTTTACCACCGAGTTAGCCAGTGTGTTTCGCTCTGCGATCGAACGGGCAAGAATGCAGCTAATTGTCGATTGTCCTTCATTGCCAGAATCGATATATGTAGACCGGGAAATGTGGGAGAAGATTGTGTTCAATCTGCTCTCAAATGCCTTCAAATTTACGTTTGAGGGTGAAATCGCTATCTCACTACGGTGGATGGACAACCATGTTGAGTTAGCCGTTCAGGATACGGGTACGGGCATTCCGGCTGAGGAAATTCCCCATCTGTTTGAGCGGTTCCATCGGGTGCCAGGGGCACGAGGACGCACCTATGAGGGTTCGGGAATTGGTTTATCCCTCGTACAGGAATTAGTCAAACTGCATGGCGGCACGATTTCGGTCACTAGTGAAGTTGATCGCGGTACGCGCTTTGTGGTGTCGATTCCAACAGGCTCGGCTCATTTGCCTAGTCATCAGATCAACGCAACTCGCACCCTAGGATCTACCGCAACGGGTGCATCTCCCTACGTTGAGGAAGCACTGCGCTGGTTACCCGAAGGAGATGGGGAGGTAGGGAGATGGGGAGATGGGGAGATAGAGAATAATAGCATCTCCTCACCCCCTCACCCCCTTACCCTCTCACCTTCGTCTGCCCGCATTCTCCTGGCGGATGACAATGCCGATATGCGCGACTATGTCAAGCGGCTCTTAAGCCAGCACTATGAAGTAGAAACTGTGGCAGACGGAATGGCGGCACTGGAAGCCGTTCGACGACAACGACCGAATCTCGTGCTGACGGACGTGATGATGCCCAGGCTCGACGGTTTTGGATTGCTGCGGGAACTACGGGCTGATCCAACCACGAAAGAAATTCCGATTATTTTGCTGTCTGCTCGTGCCGGGGAAGAATCTCGTGTCGAAGGGCTGGAAGCCGGAGCGGACGATTATTTGATTAAGCCCTTCGCTGCCCGTGAATTATTGGCGCGGGTGGAAGCGAATTTGAAACTGACGCAAATTCGTCAGGAAGCTACCGCCGCCCTCCGAGAGGCGCAAATACAATTGGAATCGGCTTTGGTGGCAGGAGCGGTTTATACCTGGCGGTGGAACATTCCTGAAGAGCGCCTCATGGTCAATGCAGCGTTTGCTCAGTTGTTTGCCGTAGACCCGATAGAAGCCGCTAAGGGATTGCCGCTCGAAGTGTTTGTGAATGCGATTCATGAAGAAGACCGCTCACAAGTCTCAGCCGCCATCGACCGGGCGATCGCATCTGGCGAAGAGTATGTTGCTGAGTACCGTGTCCGTACTGCGACGGGTGAGGAGCGGTGGCTTTTCGCACGCGGTCAGGTCGAATATGATAGTGCTGGCAATCCCGTGGCGTTTCCAGGTGCCCTGGCAGACATTACCGATCGCAAACGTGCTGAGGTAGAACGGGAACAGCTTTTGGCACGGGCACAGGCAGCACG
Source organism: Microcoleus sp. FACHB-SPT15 (assembly GCF_014849525.1). Taxonomy (NCBI): domain Bacteria; kingdom Bacillati; phylum Cyanobacteriota; class Cyanophyceae; order Oscillatoriales; family Microcoleaceae; genus Microcoleus; species Microcoleus sp. FACHB-SPT15. Next base: position 96,747 of record NZ_JACJNU010000047.1, read on the forward strand.
GGAGGCAGCCGAGGCAGCGAACCGAGTTAAAGATGAATTTTTGGCAGTGCTGTCTCATGAATTGCGATCGCCTCTCAACCCAATTCTTGGTTGGTCAAAGCTGCTCCAGACTCGTAAGCTTGACGAGGCAAAGACTGCACAGGCTCTCTCTACGATTGAACGAAACGCTAAGCTGCAAGCCGAACTGATTGAAGACCTTTTGGATGTCTCCCGGATTTTGCAAGGGAAGCTCAACCTGAATGTCCGCCCCGTTAATTTAGCAACGACGATCCAATCCGCCCTAGAAACCGTGCGTCTAGCAGCACAAGCCAAGTCAATTGAGGTAGATGTCAGCCTTGACCCCCAAGTGGGGCGGGTTTCGGGTGACACAACTCGCTTGCAGCAAGTGGTGTGGAATCTCCTCTCCAATGCCGTCAAATTTACATCAGCAGGCGATCGCGTTATGGTGCGATTAGAGCAAGTTGACACTCAGGCTCAAATTACAGTTCGTGACACGGGCAAGGGCATTCACCCGGATTTCCTATCTCATGTGTTTGACTACTTCCGTCAGGAAGATGGTAAGACCACGCGCCAATTTGGAGGGCTAGGGTTAGGACTAGCGATCGTGCGTCATTTAGTCGAACTGCATGGTGGAACCGTCTCGGCAGATAGTCCCGGCGTTGGGCTAGGCTCAACGTTTACTGTTCAATTGCCTCTGATGGCGGCATCTTTAGAGGTGCAACAGAGCAAACCACTCGCTGCAAATATTACTAATTTGAGTCAGTTACAAATTTTAGTGGTGGACGATGAAGCGGATATGCGGGAGTTAGCCCTCACCATTTTAGAGGAGTATGGGGCAGTGGTGAGGGTTGCTGCGTCGGCAACTGAGGCATTAATGGCACTCGCTCAATTCAAGCTAGACGTTTTGATTTGTGATATTGGGATGCCCGATGTGGATGGTTACATGCTGATGCGTCAAATAAGAAGCCGTTCGCCTGAACAAGGGAGGGGAATTCCGGCGGTTGCCCTCACTGCCTATGCCGGAGAGTTAAACCAGCAGCAGGCACTTGCGGCAGGATTTCAATTGCATATTTCCAAGCCAGTAGAACCAGCAGAGTTAGCCAAGGCGATCGCAACCTTAGTTGGAAGGAGTGGTGATGTCTGAACCGATGCCTGGAGATAAAACCGCAGATTGGCTTGCAGGGGGTGGTGAGATGCTTATGAACAACCTCCTAGAAAGTATCACAGATGCCTTTGTTGCTCTAGATCGCGAGTGGCGCTACACCTACATCAACAAACAAGCAGAGACACTGTTGCGAAAACAGCGATCGCAACTACTGGGTAAGACGATCTGGAATGAATTTCCCGAAGTGATAGGCTCACCCTTGGAGACAGGCTTACGCCAAGCTAGCGAACAACAGCAAACCATTGAGCTAGAAGCGTTTTACCCTCCTTTCGAGGCTTGGTTTGAAGTCCGATTCTACCCTTTTGAAGAGGGTTTATCTATTTACTTCCGCGATATTACTGCTCGCAAGCAAACGGAGAAAACCATTTGGGCCCTCAATCAAGACTTACAAAACCGAGTCAACGAACTACAAACGTTATTTGATGTTGTCCCTATTGGAATTCTCATCACCAACGATCTAGAGTTCAGAAACATTAAAGCAAATCCTGCCTTTGCTCAAATTTTGGGTATCTCACCCGAAGCAAACGCCTCTAGCACACTAGTTAATAGCAGTTTCCGCCCTTCGTACAAAGTCTTGCGTAATGGTAAGGAAATAACACCGGATGAAATACCTCTGCGATATGCGGCTATTCAGGGTGTCACCTTGGAAGGAGTGGAGGTTGACATTGTGCGGGGTGATGGCGCGGTGTTTAATCTATATGGTTATGCTGCACCCTTATTGGATGAACAGGGTAATAGTACAGGGGCTGTTGGTGCCTTTTTGGACATTAGCGATCACAAACGAGCTGAGGAAGCCCTGCGTCTGAGTCAGGAGCGTTATCGCTCATTAGCAGAATCTCTACCGCAACTTTTATGTATGGCTGGTGCGGATGGGATGACCCATTACTGCAATCAAAGCTGGATAAACTACACGGGGTTAACCCTAGAGCAAACGCAGGGTACAGGTTGGCAACAAGCCATCCATCCTGACGATCTGCCCTTAGCCATTGAGCGATGGACACAGACGCGAAAAACGAGCAATGACTACTCCCTCGAATTGCGGGTAAGACGAGTCGATGGAGTCTACCGCTGGCACTTGAGCAGAATTGTCCCCATCAAAGCAGAAGAAGACAGGATTGTTGGTTGGTTGGGAACTGCAGCAGATATTGATGACCGAAAACGCACCGAGCAACAAGAGCGTTTTCTCGCTAAAGCTTCGCAAACCTTTGCGGCGGCAAGTTTGGATTTACAGACTGTTTTGGATACCATCACGCAGCTTGTCAGTGAATTTACAGGTGATGTGTGCGTGCTGAGCCTGCTTTCGGAAGATAGACAATGGCTTGATCCGGTTTCCTGTTACCATGTTGACCCACAGGTACTCCAGTTCGTCAGGGAACTGCTGAAAAATTATCCTCGCCGTGCCGATGAGGGGATTAGTGGGCGAGTGATACAGACAGGAGAGCCACTTCTGATGCCAGTGACATCCGAGGAGGAGTTGCGTGCCGCCATTAAACCAGAGTACCAGGTTTACTTAGAGCGCTTCCGGGTATACAGTACCTTGCTTGTACCGCTGAAGGTGCGAGGACGAACAATTGGAGTATTGAGCCTGACTCGCAATCATCCCGGAGAACCCCACAACACCGATGACCAGAGTTTGTTTCAAGACTTAGCAGATCGGGCGGCGATGGCGATCGCAAATGCGCGACTCTATCAACAGGCTCAACAGGCGCGTCAGCAGGCGGAGCAAACGGCTGATCGTACCGCTCGTCTCCAGGCGGTAACGGCCGCTCTATCCGAGTCTCTCACTCCTACTCAAGTTGCTGAAGTGATTGTGGAACAGAGCCTCGCTGTGCTGAATGCTGCCTCCGCAATGGTCGTGATTGTCAGTGAAAGTGGCACTGAACTTGAAATCGTACACCACGTTGGCTATCAGCAGGATATAACCCAAGAGTGGCGCCGCTTTCCAATTAGTGCACCAGTACCCTTGGCAGAAGCTGTACGAACTGGAGAACCGATTTGGGAAGAATCGACCCAAGAGCGAATCGCTCGATATCCTCACTTAGCCCAGAACTATGCAGAGTTGAACTATGCGGCTTGGATTTCGTTACCGCTAATGGTTGAGCGTCGAGCAGTTGGAGGAATATCTCTCAATTTTGTTGAATTCTCACCCTTGAGTGAGGATGAGCGTGCGTTCATGCTCGCACTCGCTCAGCAGTGCGCTCAGGCGATCGCTCGTTCTCAACTCTATGAAGCAGAACAACGAGCTAGAGCAGATGCCGAAGCTGCCAACCGTATCAAGGATGAGTTTTTAGCAGTACTATCTCATGAATTGCGATCGCCTCTCAATCCCATCCTCGGTTGGACGAGACTGCTACGAACTCGTAAATTTGACGAGCAGGCGACTAACCGAGCATTAGAAACCATCGAACGCAATGCTACCTTGCAGACGAAGTTGATTGAAGACTTATTAGATGTCTCTCGTATCCTACGCGGCAAAATGGTCTTGAATGTAAGTCCAGTCAACCTAGCAACGACGATTGAAGCTGCGTTGGAAACGGTATGGTTAGCTGCCGAAGCAAAAGGCATTGAGATTAAAACAAGTCTTGCCCCAAATGTAGGACTCGTGTCAGCAGACTCGGCTCGTCTTCAACAAGTGGTTTGGAACTTGCTTTCCAATGCCGTCAAATTCACACCATCAGGCGGACGGGTGGAAGTCCATGTCGAACAAGATGCAAGCTGTACTCAAATCAGTGTCAGCGATACAGGCAAAGGCATTAATCCAGAATTTTTACCCTACGTGTTTGAGCGCTTCCGCCAGGAGGACGGCAGGACAACGCGAAATTTTGGTGGACTCGGATTGGGATTAGCGATTGTGCGTCATTTAGTCGAACTGCATGGTGGCACAGTTCAAGCCAAAAGTCGAGGCGAGGGACAGGGGGCGACTTTCAGAGTGAAATTACCCTTAACAAGGATTGGAAAAGAACCAGATTTTGAAAGGGAGTCACAGGTTACAGCCTTTAATCTGAACCAGTTGCGAATTTTAGTGGTAGACGATGAAGCCGATATGCGAGAGTTACTCCTTGCGATTCTCTCAAAGTGTGGGGTAGAGGTGAGTGTGGCTGCCTCAGCAGCAGAAGCCTTAACCCTTCTAGACCAATTCAAGCCCGATGTGTTGATTAGCGATATTGGTATGCCAGGGGTTGATGGCTACATGCTAATGCAGCAGGTGAGACAGTTAGCGCCACAACAAGGGGGGCTTGTTCGGGCGATCGCGCTGACGGCTTATGCAGGAGAGTTGAACCAACAGCAGGCTCTTGATGCAGGATTTCAAAGGCATGTTACCAAGCCAGTCGAACCCGATGAGCTAGTGAAAACAATTGCAGCCTTGGTAGGAAGGAGTCTCTAGAGCAGCAGCCCAGTATTCAGAGTTCGGCTATTACTCTAAATTGTTCGCTAATTTCTGTATCAAAATACACGCTTTGTCTATGCATTCCAATTCTGCCCATGTTATGTTTGAGGAGTGGATAAAATACCTTAATGAAGCGGAAAGGAATGTTTAAAGTGAACAAAAATCAAAATAGCAAGGTGCAAAAAGCTGCTTCTGCTCACCGCGATAGCCTGCAAAAAAGCTTAGAGCATCGTCTAGAAGTCGCTAGAGCCAACGGAGATGAGGACTTGATTCGTCAGCTAGAACAAGAAGCAAGCTACCTCCGCCTGAACTAAATTTTTCAGAAGCAGAATCCTGACACCTTAGATGCTATGCTGTGTAGCCCATAATGTCATGAAACGCTAACAATTTTGTAGGATGTCATAAAAATTTAACAGGGATGTCAGTCGAAGCTTGTGACATCCCTGTTTTTGTTATGACTCAATTATGTCTAACAAGTTATAACAGTCACCTTGGCGAGTATTGACTCTTACCAAATGCTGAAACCAAGACCAGTCAATCAATTCCCTTCTGCCCTCTGCCTTTTGCCATAAGTTGCGATCGCACTAACGTCCACCGACAACGACACCGTTAATCCGCACATGAGGCCCACCCACACTTACTGCTAGGGGTGACTGTCCGCCCTTACCGCACCCGCCACTAACATAGACAGAATCATTCCCGATCGCTTCAATGTCTTTGAGGGTTTGGAAAACATTACCACTGAGCGTAACATCACTCACAGGTTCAGCAATCTGACCGTTGCGAATCATATAACCTTCCGCTGCCGCAAAGGTGAACATCTCGCCATTCGTCTGTCCGCCTAACATCCGTACTGCGTAGACACCCTCTTCAATATCGCCAATCATCTCCTCAAACGAGCAGTCTCCTGCTTCAATCCCCGTGTTTGTCATCCGCACAATCGGCGGATACGTTGCACTAATTGCCCTAGCATTGCCAGTGGGTTCCTCGTGCATCTTCCCTGCCGTTTCACGAGAATGTAGACGTTGCTGCAAAATGCCGTCTTTGATTAGATACTTCCGTTGAGCAGGTACGCCCTCATCGTCATACTTAAGAGAGCCAGGTAAACCAGCGAGAGTTGCATCATCAACAACGTTTAACTGCTCGATCGCTAAGGGCTTACCCAAAGTCAGTAAGTCTTGCATCCTGGGATTTTCGTAGACAAAATCTGCTTCCGAAAGATGCCCAAATGCTTCGTGAATGAAGACTCCTGCCAGATAGGGGTCTAAAACTACCGTATATTGTCCCCCTTTAACGGGTTTGGCTTCTAGCTGACCAACAGCCCGTTTCGCCGCACCAATCACTTGGTCTTCAATACCAACGAGAGCATTGTAATCAGAGCGAGAATGGATAGACTCAAAGCCTTGGCGAACAACACCCGCATCTGTGCGGGCAATTACCCCAAATCGTCCCGATACATCCAGTCGTTCTTGGGCAATGCAGGTGCCAGTGGAGTTAACAAAATAGGTAATACCAAAGCGATCGCGTAAACCCACCATTGTTGTCTGAATTCGAGGGTCAAAATCCAGCAACAGTTGGTTATATTCTTCCATTAACCGTCGCTTGTCTGCTAGTGAAACGCCACGAGGGTCACGACCCAGTTCCACAGCGACATAATCTTGAATAGGCTCTAAGGGAGCGAGTAACGTCTGCTCTTTACCGACCAAGTGGGCTTGAGAGATGGCTTCCGAAATTCGGTCTTGTAATTCTGCCAACCCATTAAACGTCACAAAACTCCAGCCGCCTTTATGACAAGCGCGGATACCACCAGCCAGGTTGAAACTACGGTCTACTGCATCTAGCTGATGCCCACGAAAGGAAATTGCCGTTGACTCACTCTGCTCAACCCGAATTTCTAGGTAATCAATCGCATCACGAGAAGAAGCGATCGCAGCTTGTAACTGTTCCTGCATTGAGATATCCACGCTCTTAACTCTTCCTGGTTCTTTTTGTTAGACAGATTTAGATAATGATGCGAACTTTGAAATTAATAATCCCTGTTTTCAGTATTGTAGCGAGTTAATCAGCCTTGTCAGCAGGGGCAGTAACGATGCGATCGGGCTACCAACACAGGCTGTAAATACGCTATTGAACTGACATCGAGCTTTTGCTTAGAGCTAATCCGAGAGAATTTACTACGTCGAAAGTATTTATAACCTTCGTTTAAGCAAACTATTATAGAAAAATCTTTTTGAATTTATCTACTATATTTAGCTGCTCTGATGAACTTTCTTAAACTTTTATATCGGTTAATCCCAGACATTCCCCGCGATGAAATCAACTATATAAGATTTGAAATTTTAAGAAAACTAGGCTATATCAGCCCATTAAGAAAAGCTGGGATTCTTACTTGTAGAAGTAATATACAAATTGGGATTGATAATGTAGAAGAAATTCTCAAGAGGCATGACATAAATCTAAAATTTTACAATCTAGTAGAAGAGAATAAATCGACAACTAAGTCTGTCGCTCATCTCGCTAGTCAAGAAATAAAAGAAATAAAACAACTTAGTGCTAGAAATGAAATTACTATCCTAGATATAAATAATTCTCGCTTCTCTTTCCGCAACAATCATTTATTAGATGAGGACATGAATGTTATTTATGAACGCTATGTCGATTTCCAGAAATTGCCAATATATAGAGAGATACTTCCAAGGAAAATCAAGAAGATTCAAGGGACAGTCGCTTATCTATCTAATACCGAAATTTCCAACTACGGTCACTGGATGTGTCTAACCCTACCACTATTAAGAATATACGATAATTTTTTTCGTTTAAGCCAAATTGACTTTTTTTATGTCGGCTCATCTCCTTTAACTAGCTGGCATCAAGAAAGCTTGGAAAAAGCAGGTATAGCCATGAGCAAAATAATTCAGGAACCTTGTACCGCCGACAGGATACTTGCAGTAATTAATAATCGAATAGCGACAATTAATCAAATTGAGTATATTGAATACGCTCCTATCATCCAAGAAGACTATCTCTTTGTAAGAAATCTATTTTATGAAAAATATGATACAGAAATCAAGAAGAAAAAACGTATCTATGTAAAAAGAGGAAAAGTAATCAGAAGGAAAGTCATCAATGAATCATCTGTCCTTGCTGTACTTGATAAATATGGGTTTGAACCAGTAGATATGAATGACAAAACGCTGCCAGAAGAAATAAGTATCTTTTATCAAGCAGAAGCAATAGTTGCCCCTCATGGTTCTGCACTGGTTAACTTATTATTTATACAACCAGGAGTAAAAGTTCTTGAATTGATTCCTCATGGATATGTAAACAGTTTCTTCTATGCAATGGCAAGCTACGGGGAAGCTGAGTACTTTTGTCTGCAAGGGGAAAATACAATGCAAGATAATGTTGCCCCACAGTTTCTTGATATATATATTGATATTCAAAAACTAGAGGAAATTTGTCAAAAAGCATTTGGATGAAGCTTAAATTGTATAGAAGTCACCATACAGACGTGGTAGCTATACTAGTAGTTCAACTCCACTAATCAAACACACAATTGTAGATTCAAAGCCTAAAAAATGCCTATGAGAGCGCTAATTACTGAAGCCTGGAAGGCTTGGAGCATTCACAGTGGTTGGATTGTTTGGAATCTGTTTCTTGCCTTCATCCCTTTAGCTTTGAGTTTTTGGCTATTCCGTAGACGTTCTCAATCACGCTCTATCCTGTGGTGGGTTGCGTTTTTGGTCTTCATTGCCTTTTTGCCCAATGCGCCTTACCTGCTAACCGACATTATTCACCTGATTGAAGCGATTCGTGATTACTACTCAGTGTGGATCATTACGTTGGTGCTGATTCCCCCACACCTGATCGCGATCGCGGCTGGGTTTGAAGCCTATGTCCTGTCGTTAATTAACTTAAGTTACTACTTGCAGAGGCAAGGTGCTGCTAAATTTGTCATTTGGGCTGAGTTGATGACTCACGCCCTATGCGCGATCGGTGTCTACTTAGGGCGGTTCAAACGGTTCAACACTTGGGACTTTATAACTCAACCGAATGATTTAGCAAGAAGTGTAATGGACGATTTAACGGCTAAACGTCCAGTGCTGGTGATGGCAGTAACGTTTGTGGTGCTTACTGTCTTGTACTGGTTGATGAAGCAGGTAACATTGGGGCTTGTACTCTTAATCCGTTATAGACGCGGTAGCATTACCTCCGGAGACACTAATCAAGATACAGACACTTCCAGAGTTCTTTAAACTATGCCTCGTTTCGATGAACACTCTGCGTTATGTGATTGGGATCGATATTGGCACCACCAGTACAAAAGCTGTTCTGTTTACAGACAAAGGCAAGACGGTTTGTAGCCATGCCCTTGGATACCCGTTGTATGCACCAACAACTGCTACTGCCGAACAAGACATTGAAGAAATCTTTTCAGCGGTAGTCACTACGATTAGGGAAGTTGTTGCTAAAAGTGGGATTAATTCGGCTAGCTTGATGGCTTTGTCCTTTAGCGCTGCCATGCATAGCTTAATTGCTGTTGATGCCGGGGGACAGCCGTTAACAAGAAGCATTACGTGGGCGGATAATCGCAGTGCCAAGTGGGCAGAAAAAATTAAGCGAGAACAGTATGGACATGAGATTTACCTGAGGACAGGTACTCCAATCCATCCCATGTCCCCATTTGTAAAGCTCGTTTGGCTACGCAACGAACAACCTGAACTCTTTGAACGAACAGCGAAGTTCATTTCGATCAAGGAGTACGTTTTTTATCAATTTTTCCAGACCTATGTCGTCGATTACTCGATCGCGTCCGCAACAGGCTTGCTGAACCTTGAAAGACTTACCTGGGATCAAGAAGCACTGGAGCTTGCTGGCATTACAGAAGCCCAGCTATCGGAATTGGTGCCTACAACCCACGTACTACAGCCAATTCAGGCAGAACTGGCTCATTCTATGGGTATTAGGGCAGATACGCCAACGGTAATTGGGGCAAGTGATGGTGTGCTGTCGAATCTGGGTGTGGGTGCGATCGCACCTGGTATTGTTGCGGTTACTGTTGGTACGAGTGGTGCGGTTCGTGCGGTTGTTGATCGCCCAGTTACAGACCCCCAAGCACGTCTCTTTTGCTATGCCTTTACTGAAAACAAATGGGTAGTCGGTGGGGCAGTGAATAACGGTGGGATCGCCTTGCGGTGGGTGCGGGATCAACTTACGGATACGGAAGTAAGAGCAGCCCAACGGCTGGGGAAAGACCCCTACGACCTAATAACCATGCTTGCCGAAACCGTTCCCCCTGGTTCAGAGGGACTGATTTTTCACCCCTACTTAATGGGAGAGCGATCGCCACTTTGGGATGCCAACGCTAGAGGCTCGTTTTTTGGTCTGAGTTTGAACCATACGAAAGCACATCTGGTTAGAGCTGTACTAGAAGGCATTGTGTTCAATTTATCCCTTGTTTTACAAGCACTGCAAGATTTCACGGGTAAAGCCAAAAGAATCCAAGCCACTGGTGGCTTTGCCCGCTCGAATCTTTGGCGACAAATGATGGCAGATGTATTCGAGCAAGAAGTCACTGTCCCAGAACAGTATGAGAGTTCCTGTCTGGGTGCGGCTGTGCTAGGGCTTTATGCCCTTCAAGAAATCTCATCACTCGATATCGTTTCCGAAATGATTGGCGCAACCTATCGGCATCACCCCATCGCCGCTAATGCCCAAACTTATAGAAAGATTCTCCCCATCTACACTCGTGTCCTGCAAAATCTTCAAGTAGAGTACGAAAGTATTGCCAGACTCCAAGCCGAACTAACCCAGGAGCAATCCAGACAGTAGCCTGCCAGCCTGTAGTAGACCTTCACCGTGAAAGTTTCCTACCAATTCCCAATTCCCGAAAACCCAGAACCTTGTACCCCATCCTTGAGGAGAACGCCATATACTACTTACCTTTTTTGAACAGAAAATTTTTGTAAACCATCAGGAGTAAGTGGATTATCGCTGAAAGAAGTAAACATGACGGCTTACTCGCAGCAACTTGATTCATTGTTTGTTGCAGGAAGACATTACTCAGCGGAGTAGATTTGATCCACCGAGCAACATGGTGCAGTTGCCTGAGCTTTTATAACAGATGAGCGATGAAGATTGATTGGGTTTTACAGCGATTTATACTCTCCTAAAGCAGCACAGCCATCGTGCCTGTAGAACCGGGTAAGGTCATAGCTGAATTACTACTAGCGGTAGTTTCCCGCTATTACATTGCTCTGCTGTTATGTCTGTGGTTACTTATTTAAGAAAAATCCCTGAGTAAATTTGCTTGATCAAGTGAATGAAAGTGCCTCATTGATGCTACGATTCCCCTGAGTACCGTAGGTCAAACGGGAATTGTCGAGGCGCTGTGCATCGCGTTTGTGTGAGGAATGTTCGACAAAGGAATGGAGAGTCTGTGGTAGACGCAAAAATATCTTCTGGGCGGTCGTTCAGCTTGACCGGACCCAGACTTCTGACGTTACTAACAGTCGGTTTGAGCCTAGGAGCATTAATACTTGATTGGACAGCAGGACGAATGCTCTTTTTAGGTAGCTCAATAACCTTGCCGTTGTTAGTTTGTTCTCTAATTACTGCTGCATTAGGATACTGGGCAGTCCCGCTTTTACAAGCCCTCAAACTGGGGCAAATTATCCGCGAGGATGGGCCACAAACCCATTTACAAAAGGCTGGCACTCCAACAATGGGTGGAGTGTTTTTTGTACCAGTGGCGGTGGCTGTTGCTCTAGTATGGTCAGGGCTTTTCATGCGGGGGCAAGACTTTATCCCTGTCCTGGCGGTGTCTGTGGTAACCCTGGCTTATGCCGGAATCGGCTGGTTGGATGATTGGCAAATTGTCCGACATCGGTCGAATAAAGGGATGTCGCCCCGAATGAAACTAGCGCTACAAGTAAGCGTTGGCTCTCTATTTTGCTTATGGTTAGCGTGGAGTCAGCCAGTAAGTATTACAACTATTAACCTGCCTTTAAACTTAGTCTTACCCTTGGGATTACTGTTTTGGCCTCTAGCTGTATTCGTGCTGGTGGCAGAAAGTAATGCCACAAATCTCACGGATGGTGTAGATGGACTAGCGGCTGGGACTTGTGCGATCGCATTATTGGGACTCGCCGCCCTCGTTGCCCCAACCTCAGCAGGTTTAATGGTTTTCTGTGCCTGTTTGAGTGGCAGTTGCTTGGGTTTTGTTGTCCATAACCGCAACCCAGCAACCGTGTTTATGGGTGATACGGGTTCCCTTGCCTTGGGAGGCGCACTCGCAGCAGTCGGGCTTTTAAGTCAGAATCTCTGGGGCTTATTTATTGTCAGTGTAATTTTCTGTTTTGAATCAGTCTCAGTAATTGCCCAAGTTAGCTACTACAAAGCGACAAAAGGCCCTAATGGAATCGGTAAGCGTTTGTTTAAAATGTCACCGTTTCATAACCATCTTGAACTGACGGGTTGGTCAGAAACGCGGATTGTTGGTGCGTTTTACCTAACTAATGCGATTCTGGCTTTGTTGTGTTTGACAGTTCATTAGTAGAGTTGGCTGATAGCTAGCGGCTAATAGGACAATGAGCAATGAACTACTAGCCGTTAGCAATGAACCAGAAAGTCTTGCCCAAGACGAGCGTGATTGTCCCGGTCTACAATGGCGAAGCTGACGTACCTGATTTAATTCAGTGTTTAAAGGCGCAGACTTACCCAGTTGACCAGGTAGAGTATTTGTTGGTGGATAATGCTAGTTGCGATCGCACAAGCCTTCTCCTCCAAACGGCTGTCCAAGAGGCAGCAGCTCTTGGGATAATATTTCAATACCTTTGGGAAACAGAAAATCAAAGCTCTTACGCCGCTCGTAACGCTGGAATCCGAGCGGCAAGTGGTGAAATTCTTGCCTTTACAGACGCTGATTGTCGTCCCCAACCGAACTGGTTAGACGCTCTCATTGCGCCCTTTACTGATTCAAACATCGGTGTCGTGGCTGGAGAAATTGTTGCTCTACCAGGTAAAACTTTGCTAGAACAACACGCTGAGCGTCATCAGGTTTTATCTCAACAACATACCTTAAATCACCCCTTTTGCCCCTACGGTCAAACGGCTAACCTAGCAATTCGGCGGCAGGTATTTGAACAGGTTGGGTTGTTCCGTCCCTACCTAACCTCAGGTGGTGATGCTGATATATGTTGGCGCATCCAACAGCAGAGTGATTGGACATTAAACTTTGCCCCAACTGCTGTTGTTCAGCATCGGCACCGTTCTACTCTTCAGGAATACCAAAAACAATGGCATCGGTATGGTCGCTCTAACCGCTACTTACACGAACTGCACGGTGTCGAGTTGATGCGTGACCTGACGAACAAAGAATATTTCTATCGTCTCAGTCGTTGGTTAGTGAAGGAAGTACCGATAAATACGATAAAAGCGATCGCTCGTAAAAGCCCTCCTATTGATATCATCAGTACACCCATCGGTCTTTTTGGAGCTTGGGCACGAACCACTGGACAACGACAAGCCAAGCTACCAGAAAAAGCAAAAGAGATTGAGTGGCTGCAAAATGTGCAAGGCATCGGTTTTAATCAGCCCACCCAGTAACAGAAGCTGACGATTTTCGTTACAGTTGGAATAAATAACAATAAAGTAAAGATAGATGTCAGCCCAAGTATTATTGGTAGACGACGAACCAGGAGTACGGTTATCCGTCAAAGAATATTTACAGGAAATTGGTGATTTCAAGGTACGGGTTGCCAGTAGTGCCGATGAAGCTTGGCAACTGTTGCAGCAACAAACACCTGACCTTGTAATCTCTGATGTCATGATGCCCCAAGTAGATGGGTATCAGTTCCTGAAGAAGCTGCGAGAAGACCCTCGTTTCAAGTCGCTGCCAGTAGTATTTCTGACGGCTAGAGGGATGACATCTGACCGTATTCTGGGTTATCAATCAGGTGTTGATGCTTACCTCGCCAAGCCGTTTGACCCAGATGAACTCGTCGCCATTGTTGAGAATTTATTAGAGCGTCGTTCCCCCAACTCCGGAGATGCCAGTAGTACAGAGCTTGAGAAAATTGCCCAGCAGATTGCTGAAATCCGGGGGTTGATTACCAAAGGGAATGGTATTGTCCAAACGCCTGCACCGATTCGTATTGACTTTACACCACGAGAGCAAAGTGTCTTAGATTTGGTGGCAGAAGGGCTGATGAATAAAGAAATTGCCCGACGTCTAGAGACTAGTGTCCGCAACGTCGAAAAGTATGTCAGTCGCTTGTTTAGTAAAACAGGAACCAATAGCCGCACAGAATTGGTACGCTATGCTCTTGAACATGGTTTGACCAAGTAGCAATTGTCTTATAGCGGTTCTAGGATATAATCTAATCAAGTAATATTGCATACTCTCAACGGGCAGACTTTGCTGACTTAGATAAATTAGCAAAGTTAAATGTGCAAACCTTACCACTGATGGTCGTTTGAAATTAACCCTGAAGTGAAATTTTTATGTTTTACCCAAGGCGAGAGACTTCGCCTGAATCCAACGGTATTTTCTTCTTAGAACCCCAGTTACACCGACTTCAGGTGTGGCAAATCGGTATGTACAAGCTCTATTAGCGTGAGTAAAAAGAGAGCTTGTAACTGATACAAGACTGAATTAAAAAATAGCCCTCTTTGGGTTGATTTGGTTTACAAGATTTTTGTCAAACTCAAACTCAAAGTCAAAGTTTCCATTGGGCTTGTACAGGATTGAGCCAACTTTTCATCCTGTATTCAGTCTTCTTTTGCTGTTTTGCAATACCTAACCTGAATGTCAACAGTCCTCAAAAACGGACTGCCAATTTTGTATGACTACTTTAACAATACGCCCCTCAATTCGTGGCGCTAAACACCGAGCATTCGCATTTACTGAGCCTGGTGCAACCACAACCAAACTCTTTGCAGATATTGCTGATTTAGTGAAGCTCAATGAGCCAACGGGTCAGTTAGATGAAGACACCTCTGTTTATGATCTGCAAAGGTTCTTTGAGGCACCCAATGTAGATAAAGCACATGATTTGCGGTTGTGGACAGATTCCAATGGTAAACTTCTCGGTTTCGGACAACTATTGATACCTGAGCTGAGTCATGAGATTGAGGGTTATCTGTACTTTGACGTTCACCCAACTCAATGCCGCAATGCCATAGAAGCCGAAATTCTTCAGTGGAGCGAACAGCGAATGCGGGAAATCGCAAAACAGGCGGATTTGCCTGTCAAACTACGCACTCGTCTCCGGAACGACAAAATTTTGCGTCAGATGCTTCTAAAAAAACAAGGTTTCACAACTGAACGCCGCTTTCTAACAATGGGTTGTACACTCGCTCAGCCATTGCCCTCATTTAAACTTCCAGATGGCTTCACGTTGCGATCGCTTCGAGGAGAACGAGATATTAGAGCTTGGGTAGAACTATTCAATGAATCATTCATCGATCATTGGAATCACCAGGATGTAACGGCTGCGTCAGTAAGGCATTGGCTCAAGAACCCACACTATAAACCTGAACTCAATTTAGTTGCTGTAGCACCAAACAACACATTTGCTGCATTTTGCGTTGGCTACATCAACCAAGAAGAAAATGTTCGTAGTCGGCGCAATGAGGGCTGGATTAAGCTCCTCGGTACACGACGCGGCTTCCGTAAACTGGGACTCGGACGAGCAATGTTACTGGCTGGGATGAGACAGCTAAAGGCAATTGGTGTAGAGCGAGTGAAGCTCGGTGTTGATGCCCAAAGCCTGACCCATGCAACACGACTTTATGAGTCTTTAGGCTTCCAGCCAATCCACACTTGGTTATCCTACGTCAAGGAGATTTAGGTCGAATGGCACTGATGACTTAAGGCTTCTGCTTTTTTGGGCGCTGAAAGCTCTTGCTTCCACCGCTACGGTCAAATGGCTCAGCTTTAGGAAACAGCCGTTGCTCGATTTGTTCATAGCTGCCCTCGAAGTCGCACTTGCCATAGAGTGGACAGGCTTTGCAGTATATCCCATTACTATATTTTTCAAGGTTCTCACGATTGAAGAAATAGGGTTTGTGGCTGAAGGTACTAGCGACCCACTGCCACGAGAGGATATTGCTAGCAGGGTCACCATCCAGTAAATGTTCTAAAAACCAACGCGCACCCGTCTCCCAACTAACGTGCCGCCAGTGTACTAGGTAAGCTGCCATCCACATTCGTCCGTGGTTGTGCAGATAGCCAGTTTCCCGCAAATCATGGCTAAAGCGATCGATGCAAACCATTCCTGTTGTTCCCGTTTCAACATCCGTTGGGAGTTCGGATGTATAGTTCTTCGCTGTGTAGCCTGTCTTATAGTCTTCTTGGTCTTTCCAGATGTCATCACCTTTTTGGGCATACAATCGTTGCCAGTAATCTCGCCAGCCAAGTTCGTTAATTAATTTTCCCGCATCGTTTAGGTTTTGTACTTTACTCAGGACAGCATCACGCACTTCTGCCAGACTCAGAACCCCATAACGTAGATAAGGAGAGAGTCGTGTTACTTGACCACTGAGAAAGTTCCGGGATTTTGCATACTGCACTGGGTCTACTTGGTTAAGTACTGCCTCTGCTGCTTTACGCCCTCCCTGTATCTCACTAACATGGTCGTCGCGGTCTACAGCATTTGGGAACTGCTCACGGACGTAAGCAATTAGCTCATCGCGGCTAGCAAAATCCTGCCGCATATTGTGATTATTTGTTTCGCTCATCTTGCTTGTCTAAGCTATTGCACCTTGTAGCACTTCTCGTTTGAGTGAACTATAGACTTAACCCCCAACCCCTTCCCTTGTAGGATACTGCTGGTGAATCAGGGGTAATACCCCTCACTTCAACGAGAAATTAAGGCTTTCGGCTGGCGATCGCATTATTTAGCTTGCCTAGTAGACCCTGTAAATTCCTTGGGGTGAGGGGTAAAACCCACCATTCGCCAGCAGTATCCTACAAGGGAAGGGGAGTAAGCCTCTCTCAAGAGTAGGAGAGAGGTTGGAGAGAAGTCAAAGTGTATTGCATCCAATTGCAAATCGCTATATGAGCAAACACGCCCTAGGCTACTGGCACAGGTGGGGTTGGCTCTTCACTCAAGAAGGAATGGGGAACAATTTTGTCATCCATTGGTAGCCCTTTCTCGTTGAGTACCGCCATCAGCACTGTACGAAAGACGGCTGCGTGCATTGACTCTACAGGCATAATTGTGGCTGCAACGTTCTTTGCCCCCTCTGATGTCAGCTTGTTAGTAATAAAATCAAGGTATGCCTTGGATGCAATCATTTCTAAGGTTAAGGCGTATCTGAGTACCTCAGCTTCACCCCCCGTCAAGACATTCTTGGGAATCGGGAAAGTACCCAGATTCTCGGTGCCTGCGGGTTCGCCTTTAAAAACTTGTGAGACAACTCTTTTGAGGCGATCGCGATGATTGGTGTGATCTTGTGCAAACTGCACAGCAACATCTAGAAATGCCTTGGTGGGAAGTAACTTATTTTCCGCTGCTGCCATGTAGGTGTTGACAGCTCTTTGTTCTAGTTGGATCGCACCGTTGATAATTTCGATATCCGCTTTAGGGTTAGGGCGTCCAGCCGCAAGGACTTTGCCAGCATTAGCTGTTGCGATCGCAACAGCGCCAGAAGCACCAGTGAGAACTCCCAGTTTGAGTAACTGGCGTCTTTGCGGCGAAATGATAGGGGATTTAGGTTGAATATCGCTCACGCGCTTGTCTCCTCTTAAAGATGACTCGAATACCAGTCTTTCTGCTGTTTCGGTATGAAGTTGCTTTAGTTTAGGAGAGGAGCTTGTTCACCTACCAGACCAAAAACTGCTCATTTTTTGCTCAACTACCCAACAGGGGTTGTTACTTTCTTTCAGTTGTTCTTCGCAACTGATAAGCGACAAAAATAAAAGTGTATTAAACAGTGGCTCTACCTAATCGCTTGAAAACCCAGGAAAAAGCTCAATTCTTTTATCAACTTGCTGCTTTGCTGAATAGCATGAGTGTACAGCAGAGCTTAATCTTGGCAGGTAAAGACTGCAATCCTGCTTTCCAGCGCTATTTACACCAAGTCAGTGTTGCGGTAGGTAGTGGCCAAGATTTGGCTTCTGCGATCGCACTTAACTCTAGCTACTTCGATGGTTGGACAATTAGCTTACTTCGATTAGCAGAGTACAGTGGCTCTCTTCCTCAGACTTGTAGACAACTTGCGATCGCGTTTGAAGCTCAAGTGAGACGGGAACGACTCTATCGCTCAGTAAGACGACTGGCAATCACAACGATTTGGAGTGTACTCATACTGGTAGCCGCAATTTTCAATCGCACTCCTACGGGTTTGGTGAAACCAGAGTTTTGGCTGAGAAGTTTGGCGATCGCTTTACTATTGATGGGGATAAGTTTTCTTACCTCTAGCTATTCCACTGAGCGATCGCAACAGCTAGCGATGAAGTTGCCTGTTCTGGGTAAACTGATTCAGGCACGGTCAATGATTTACTTAGGCAAGTTGGCATTACCCTTGAGTTGTGGAGTAACGCTTCTCACTGCTCTAGAGTTAGTGCGAGAGTATATCCCTGACCGAGTGCTTAGAGCAAATCTAGCCAGTGCTACTCGAAAAATCCGTGCAGGTCAAACCTTGAGCCATAGCTTGCAAGGTCTACCACCCATTGCGATGGAAATAATTCGCACAGGTGAAGAAACAGGTCATCTCGATACTGCCCTACAAAATTTAGTTGAATTCTATGAAGGGGATTTAGAGCGTCGGCTAAATTGGCTACAGCTTAGTCTACGACCTCTTAGCTTTTTAGCGATCGCAGGGTTGGTGGCTGTAGTTAGCGTCCGAGGACTAACAACTCTACTCGACTCATTACCTGATTAGCCGTTAGCGGTTAGCGGTCAGCTATCAGCTTTTTTTTCTCTTCTTGTTCTAGTCAATACAGATTAATTTTCCTCCAAGGTCATACGTTGCCAAGTTAGTTTATTTGTTACTGTATCCAAGTGCCAGCGCAACAATTTAGCAGGTTGACCAACAGCAATTTTAGGTAAATTGATTGCGTATCGAGGCGCATCTGTAGCCAGTGCGATCGCTTTTTCTGGCTCACAAATTCCCCACTCCACAAGATTCTGCACTCCTACCAATAGCGGTAGCGTTGTCCCCGCCAGAGTCCCATCCGGTAGCTGTGCTGTGCCGTTTTTCACTTCAATCTGCCGCGTATCCCAGGCGTAAATACCATCAGGTAGCCCTAAGGGGGAGAGCGCATCACTGACAAGAAAAATTCCTTGCTCGTAGCCACTCGCGCCAAGTAGCAACTGAATCATCGTAGGACAGACGTGCTGACCATCTGCAATTAGACCACACTGAACATCTGGATGGACGAGAGCCGCACCTAGTAAGCCAGGTTCCCGATGA
This sequence comes from Microcoleus sp. FACHB-SPT15, assembly GCF_014849525.1. NCBI lineage: Bacteria > Bacillati > Cyanobacteriota > Cyanophyceae > Oscillatoriales > Microcoleaceae > Microcoleus > Microcoleus sp. FACHB-SPT15. The sequence goes on from NZ_JACJNU010000047.1 coordinate 115,721, forward strand.
TGTAATCCCGGCATGGCATTAAACGCATGAGTAACCATTGAGGCTCCGAGTTTAAATGCTTGCTGGGCTTGAGCGGCTGTAGCGAGGGAGTGACCAAGGCTAATGGTGATACCAAGAGAATGTAGGTAAGGAATTACCTCTCCGGTGCTGTCTAATTCTGGTGCTAAGGTTATCACTTTTACAAGCTCGGCGTAATCGCCCAAAACCCGCTTTACATTATCTAGGGTTAGAGGCAGCAGATACTCGGCTGGATGCGCCCCTCGCTTTTGGGGATTAAGGAATGGCCCTTCGAGATGCACGCCCAGAATTTGAGCAATTGGTTGCTCATCGGGTGGAGAGTTCACAAATTCAGCTAGTACCGAGAGTGACTGATGAATCTTTTCTACAGACGTTGTAACTAAGGTCGGTAAAAAGCCATCAATGCCTTGCTGCCATAGAAATTGGCAAATTTTTTGAAGTGTTTCGCCATCACCCGAACTCAAGTCTGGAAAGGCCAAGCCCAAGGCTCCATTGATTTGGAGATCGATACCACCGAGTGATACCCAATCTCCAGCAACATCGATAGTTTGTAAACCCTCACGAGGCAATCGCTTGAAAACAGCGTCAGTTGGCAATATTTGTGAAATTATCCCCTGTGAATCAACACAGATTTGCTGTAAACCTTGGTAACCAGGCACCTGAGCATTGATAATGTCTACGTTAGTGCAAGTGAAATTTGATTGAGCGATCGCATATCGTATTGCTTCCATAATCACTTTGGCGACAAAATGCCTAAACTTCCATACAAATTCAGTAATCCATTGAACAACCCTTAATCCAAAAGCGGAACATGACTCAAGCGTTAATTGGCATCATTATGGGCAGTGATTCAGATTTACCAATCATGCAGGATGCGATCGCAATTTGCGAAGAATTCAGCATCCCTTGTGAGGTCGCCATTGTCTCTGCTCACCGAACACCAGAACGGATGGTGAAATATGCCCAAGAAGCCCATCAACGTGGTATTAAAGTCATTATCGCGGGTGCAGGGGGAGCAGCTCATCTACCCGGTATGGTAGCCTCACTGACACCTTTGCCTGTGATTGGGGTACCTGTACCCAGCCGTCATTTACAAGGTGTCGATTCACTGTACTCGATTGTGCAAATGCCTGCGGGGATTCCTGTCGCTACGGTTGCGATCGGTAATGCCAAAAATGCTGGTCTATTGGCTGTGCAAATTTTAGCTTCCCATCAATCCGAATTACTAGAGCAAGTGCAGCAGTACCGTCAGAATTTAGCTCAATCTGTCATGGAAAAGCAGACTAAGCTTGATCAACTCGGCTACCAGCAATACTTGGCAAAGCAATAACCTGTCTCAACACTGCGTATCGAGTTTTACCTTTGTAATTGTGCTTACTAGAATGCTGAGTTCCGATTTAATTGCAAATCTTTCTCAAGTAGTAATAACTTGAGAGTTTTGTTAGATCTGCCCGTTCGATTTAGATAAACACAGGTGGTCTTTATAAATAGCAAATTATTAAATATTAAGCCTAAAGTTTAACATTCTTACAGTCGAGTCAGTTTTATTTTTTATCACGCATTTAAGTCTCTAATAACTCCTATCCGATTAATACACTTATTTGACAAAACACACACCTTGTGAATGGACAGCTACCTATGAGTGTTAAAGGCGTTTTTATTGTTTCTGGCAGTTGTAGAACTTCAAACGCTTCCCAAAAAGGTATATTCTGATACAGAAACTCAGGTTAAGAAAATCCAAAATTTGGAGATTTCTAATACATAACTGTCTTTGTGCAAGGGGAACTAAATCTCTTGACTAGGTTACCGCTTGTTTGTACGGTTTTGTCTGAAGGTGACGATTCAGCTTTATACTAAGCTTCTTGATTTCTTAAGACGAGAAGTGTTCTAGTAGCTGGTAGGAAAATGTCTAAATAGGAGCAGCATTCTACTTAACGAAGCTCCTCAACTTAAGGATATGCTCCTCGATTAAAATGACCAGATTTCCGGCTTCTGGCTAAGGGTTGGGATGTGTTTTGCAGACGAAGGAAAGTCCAGTAGATGATGTCCAGGCTAATGCTCAATAAAACTCTCAAGAGAAAAAAATTGCCAACTCAAAGTAGGCGACGCTCTTCTAATCAACCCGCTCAATTTCGTCGGGTTACCTCATCTTTTAAAGAATTACAAACGGCTATCAAGCGGCTAACTCCAAGTTGGCAAGCTTGCATACCCCTAGCCGCCGTTATCGTGCTGGTATGGAGCTATGCTGCATCGGCTCAGGCTCCAGCGGCTGAAGGTCCGACCACAGCTGACCTGAAGGTGGGTTTAGACACCATGTGGGTGATGATTGCTGGAATGCTGGTGTTTTTCATGAACGCTGGCTTCGGTATGTTAGAGACAGGCTTCTGCCGCCAAAAGAACGCCGTTAACGTTCTGGCAAAGAACCTGATTGTGTTTGCTCTATCTACCATTGCGTTCTGGGCTATTGGCTTTGGCTTAATGTTCAGTGATGGCGGTGGTTTAAATAGTTTCATGGGCACAGGCGGATTCTTTTTGGCTGGGGCGGATAATAGCCCTGCAACTGGAGATGCCTATCAGGGAGTTTTTGGCTCTCTCAATTGGACAGGGGTGCCACTACTCGCGAAGTTTTTCTTCCAATTGGTGTTTGCTGGAACAGCGGCAACGATTGTTTCGGGTGCTGTTGCTGAACGGATTAAGTTTGTTGACTTCTTAATTTTCAGCCTCTTACTGGTAGGGATTGCTTATCCCATCACCGGACACTGGATTTGGGGCGGTGGCTGGCTTGCACAAGCAGGCTTCTATGATTTTGCAGGCTGTTCAGTGGTTCACTCCGTTGGGGGTTGGGCGGCTTTAATGGGTGCGGCATTTTTGGGACCCCGTTTGGGTAGATATCAAGATGGTCAGGTAGCAGCCCTACCCGGTCACAATATGAGCATCGCTACCCTAGGGTGTTTGATTCTCTGGTTGGGCTGGTTTGGTTTCAACCCCGGTTCAACAATGGCAGCCGATCCAAATGCGATCGCTCATATCGCCATCACTACCAACACAGCAGGCGCATTTGGCGGCGTAGCTGCAACTGTTACGGCTTGGCTATACCTTGGTAAGCCAGACCTCTCGATGATCATCAACGGTATCCTCGCGGGCTTGGTCGGTGTAACAGCCTCTTGTGCGTTCATCAACATCCCATCCGCTGCGATTATTGGTCTAATTGCAGGTGTCTTAGTCGTTTTCTCGGTTGGGTTCTTTGACAAACTCAGAATTGACGATCCAGTAGGAGCTACCTCAGTTCACCTGGTTTGCGGTATCTGGGGAACCTTAGCCGTTGGTTTATTTAGCGTTGGTCCAGACGTCGTGTTACATGGAGGCACTCCGCTATACACAACAGGTCCTGCGGCAGGATTGTTATTTGGGGGAGGCATTAGCCAATTGTGGCCCCAAATCCTCGGTATTCTTTCTGTGGGGGGAATGACAGTTCTTCTGAGTACAATCTTCTGGGTAGTACTCAAGGCAACCCTAGGTGTTCGTGTGACTCCTGAAGAGGAACTGGATGGCTTGGATATTGGCGAACATGGTATGGAAGCCTACAGTGGGTTTGTTAAAGAGGCCGGTCCTGGCGGTCTGTCCCGTAGCAGCATGAGTGGTTTGCAGGGTAGTGCTGGTGAGATTCCTGGTAGCTATTAAGTAGACTTTCCTAGTTACCTTTTCTAATAAGAAATAGAGAGAAATCGGCTTGCCCTTTTGACAATTAGTTGCAAAGGGCAAGCTGTATTTTTTGCTTTTCAACGCTAAACGAAGCTGAAGTTTATTTGAGTCGAGGGTGCGATGCCACTAAAATCTGATTCAAACCCGATGCTGGATCTAATCAAGTGTCCACTCGCTCGAAGACTATTCCGACTTGGCTCTTTTTTTCACTCGCGGCTAATGGCTTGTTGCTCTTAGCGATCGCGTGGGTACTACAGCGTGAGTACCAATGGTCAGTACCCTCTCCTGCCAGCCACTCCACCGTGACGACTGGGTTAGCTTATCCGACACCTAGCCCACTACCTCCTGAACTAGGCCCACGCCATCAGCTCAATTACCAACAGTGGGTTGCCCTTCTCGAAAAGGAAGCAGAGGTAATTGCTGACCAAAAGCCCGAAAACCTCAGCATCCTCATTGGTGATTCTCTAAGCTTGTGGTTTCCTAGTGAACTGCTGCCGAAGGAGCGTTCTTGGCTAAATCAGGGAATTTCTGGTGAAACCTCAGCCGGATTAATGAACCGCTTAGAGCTGTTGGACAAGACGCAGCCAGAGGTCATTTTTGTAATGATCGGCATTAATGACTTAATACGGGGTGTAAAAGACAAAACAATTTTGGCAAACCAACAGCTAATTGTTCGCTACCTACAACAAGTGCATCCCCAAGCTAAGATTGTTGTTCAATCGATTTTGCCCCATAGTACCGACAAAGTAACTTGGGAGGGGCGCGATCGCTTGTTGAAAATCCCCAACAGCCGCATCCGAGAACTAAATCGGCAGATAAAAGCGATCGCTCAAGATGAAGGCATCATTTATCTTGACCTGTATCCCCTCTTTGCCGACACAGAAGGTAACCTCCAAATTGAGTTGAGTACTGATGGCTTGCACTTAAATCCCCAAGGTTATCTGGTTTGGCGTAATGCACTCCTAGTCCTTACTCAGCTTCTACTAGAGCCTGCTGCTAAAGAGTAGGGACTGGGGAGTAGGGGGGATTTTCAAGAACTTCTTATCTTCCAATTCCCAATTCCCTAACCAACGTGCCATGAGCATCTTATGATCAAGGGTGGTAAGAGTTGTATCAGTAATCTCAGTAGACACGCGGCATGGATACAAAAGCCTTCAAACGCTCACTCCACAATTCAGAGAACTACCATCGCAAAGGATTTGGTCACGAAGCCGAAGTTGCTACTCAGCTAGAGTCGGAGTATCAAAGCAACCTGATTCAAGAAATTCGCGATAACAACTACAGACTGCAACGGGGAGAAGTCACCATCAGACTTGCAGAAGCATTTGGCTTTTGCTGGGGTGTTGAGCGAGCGGTAGCCATGGCGTATGAAACTCGTCAACACTTCCCCACAGAGCGCATCTGGATGACCAATGAAATTATTCATAACCCCTCTGTAAACCAGCGTTTGCAGGATATGCAAGTAGAGTTTGTTCCAGTTGAGGCAGCCGAGAAAGACTTTTCCGTCGTCGGTGCTGGTGACGTGGTGATTTTACCGGCTTTCGGCGCAAGCGTTCAGGAAATGCAGCTCTTGAACGACAAAAACTGCAAGATTGTTGATACGACTTGTCCGTGGGTGTCCAAAGTTTGGAACACCGTAGAGAAGCACAAGAAAAAAGACTACACCTCAATTATTCACGGCAAGTACAAGCACGAAGAAACAGTCGCTACCAGTTCCTTTGCAGGCAAATACCTAGTAGTGCTGAATCTGAAAGAAGCCCAGTACGTCACTGACTACATCCTCAATGGTGGCAACAAGGGCGAGTTTATGGAGAAGTTTAGCCGCGCTTGCTCGGTTGGCTTTGACCCGGATCAAGATTTAGAGCAGATTGGGATTGCCAACCAAACTACCATGCTCAAGAGCGAAACCGAGCAGATTGGCAAGCTGTTTGAGCGCACGATGATGAAGAAGTATGGCCCATCTGAGTTGAATAATCACTTCCAAAACTTCAATACCATCTGTGATGCTACCCAAGAGCGGCAGGATGCCATGCTAGGGCTAGTAGAAGAAAAATTAGACTTGATGGTGGTAATTGGTGGCTTCAACTCCTCCAACACCACACAACTTCAACAAATTGCCATTGAGCGAGGTATTCCTTCCTATCACATTGATAGCGCCCAGCGGATTGCAGGAAATCAGTTGGAGCATAAACCTTTAGGGCGCGATTTGGAAGTAACAGAAAACTGGCTTCCCTCAGGCTCGATTGTTGTAGGCATCACCTCCGGAGCTTCGACCCCCGATAAAGTGGTGGAGGATGTCATTGAGAAGATTTTTGAGATTAAAGCAGCAACAGTGCTGATTTAGGGCAGAGCGCTCAATGCGGGTTTAGACTAGAGGGTAGAAGGATGTAAGTTGTTGCTTGTTGGTTGTAGTAAGAAAAAGAACAAAAACTGCCACTACAATACCCGTCAAACAACTAACAACTGACAACTAGCAACTAACAACTAACAACTAACGACTGAGTAAATGCAGCCCACTGACTCTAGCAAATTTACCGATAAAGCTTGGGACGCGATTGTAAAATCCCAAGATGTTGCCCGCCGCTTGAAAAATCAACAGCTAGAGGTAGAGCATGTTGCGATCGCACTTCTAGAACAAGAAGACTCAGCCAATGATATTCTGACGCGGGTTACCGTTGATATCCCTCAATTTCAGCAACAACTCGAAGCCTTTGCCAACCGTCAAGCCAAAGTACAGATTGTTGACCAATTGTACCTAGGGCGCGGCTTGGACATCATGCTGGACAAAGCTGAGGCAGCCAGAACGGCATTACAAGACGATTTCATCGCTGTCGATCATCTCTTGTTGGGTTTAGCCGAAGATGACCGGGTAGGGCGGCGCTTGCTAAAGACCCATAACGTTGATACTCCAAAGCTAGAAGCAGCGATTAAAGCGCTGCGAGGTAGTCAAAAAGTTACCGATCAAAGTTCCGAGTCGCGTTACGACGCTTTAGCAAAGTATGGTCGGGACTTAACCGAACAAGCCAAAGCTGGCAAGCTTGACCCAGTGATTGGACGGGATGAAGAAATTCGTCGGGTGGTGCAGGTACTATCGCGTCGCTCAAAAAATAACCCGGTACTGATTGGAGAACCAGGTGTTGGTAAAACTGCGATCGCAGAAGGACTCGCTCAGCGTATCGTTAATGGTGACGTTCCTGAATCCCTGAAAGACCGCCAGCTAATTTCTCTCGATATGGGTAGCCTGATTGCCGGGGCAAAATATCGGGGAGAATTTGAAGACCGCCTGAGAGCGGTTTTGCGAGAAGTTACCCATTCTGAGGGTCAGATTGTCCTATTTATTGATGAGTTGCACACCGTTGTTGGTGCAGGGGCAACCCAAGGGGCAATGGATGCGAGTAACTTACTCAAACCGATGCTGGCACGGGGAGAACTGCGCTGTATCGGCGCAACCACCCTGGATGAGTACCGCAAGCACATCGAAAAAGATGCAGCGCTTGAACGACGGTTTCAACCCGTTTTTGTTAAGCAGCCATCGGTTGAGGATACGATTTCGATCCTACGCGGTCTTAAGGAACGCTATGAAGTTCACCACGGGGTCAACATCACCGACTCTGCCTTAGTGGCGGCGGCTACTTTATCTAATCGTTATATTAGCGATCGCTTTCTTCCCGATAAAGCGATCGATTTAGTGGATGAGGCGGCTGCCAAAATCAAAATGGAGATTACCTCCAAACCAGTAGAACTGGAGGCAACCGATCGACGGCTAAGGCAGCTAGAGATGGAAAAGTTGTCCCTAGAGGGAGAAAATAAAACGTCTTCTGGTAGCATCACAGCCGAACGACTCCAGCGCATCAACAAGGAAATCGTCAATCTAACGGAGAGACAACAAGCTTTATCCTCTAAATGGGAATCTGAGAAGCATTTATTACAAGAGATTAGTACGCTCAAAGAAGAAGAAGAACAACTGGGGCGACAGATTGACCAGGCAGAACGAGCTTACGACCTCAACAAGGCAGCGCAGCTAAAGTATGGGCGTTTAGAGATTGTCCAGCGTGAGCGCGAAGCTAAAGAAACCTTGATGTTAGAAATTCAAGCAGGTGGCACAGCTTTGTTGCGCGAACAAGTCACCGAAGCAGATATTGCCGAAATTGTTGCCAACTGGACAGGTATTCCAGTAACCCGACTGCTAGAGTCAGAACGTCAAAAGCTCTTGCAGTTGGAAGGACATTTGCATCAACGGGTAATTGGACAAACCGAAGCCGTTGCCTCTGTTGCGGCGGCGATTCGTCGTGCGAGGGCGGGGATGAAAGACCTCGGACGTCCTATCGGTTCCTTCTTATTTATGGGGCCAACTGGTGTTGGTAAAACTGAACTCGCTCGTGCTCTTGCTCAGTTTCTCTTTGACAGCGATGATGCCATAGTCCGGATCGATATGTCTGAGTACATGGAGAAACACGCTGTTTCACGCTTAGTTGGTGCCCCTCCGGGATATGTGGGTTATGAGGAAGGCGGACAACTCTCAGAAGCTGTGCGTCGTCGTCCCTATTCTGTGGTGCTACTAGATGAAGTGGAAAAGGCACACCCGGATGTTTTCAACATCTTGCTGCAAGTGCTGGATGACGGACGGATTACTGACTCCCAAGGGCGAGTGGTAGATTTCCGCAATACGATCATTGTGATGACCAGCAACATTGGCAGCGATCATATTCTGAGTGTTGCTGGAGATGATTCTCAGTACGAAGAAATGCAGAAACGGGTGACGGGTGCTTTGCGTAAGCACTTCCGCCCGGAATTTGTCAACCGTGTTGATGACATCATCATCTTCCACACCCTCAGCCGTGAGGAACTGCGCCAGATTGTCAGCATTCAACTCAAACGCATTGAGCGTCTCTTGGCTGATCAAAAAATCACGCTTGAAATTTCTTCAAAGGCTGTTACTTATCTAGCGGATGTTGGGTACGATCCAGTGTACGGGGCGCGTCCACTCAAACGGGCAATTCAGCGGAAACTGGAAAATGCGATCGCAACCAAAATCCTGGAAAACACCTTTATCGAGGGCGACACCATTTTCATTGATTGTGTGGATGATGCTCTCACCTTCAGCAAACAAATACCACTTAAACTCTCGGAACCTCAGGCAATTTCATGAAAATCGGCATTCCCCTAGCAGGTGCAAACGCGACGATGGAGGTTTTCTGGACACAGTTAGCCCATTCTTGACGACGATAGCAATTTGTGGGGACGTTACCTGTAGCGTCTCTACAAAAAGGATGACTTCTACCACTAACTAATGGAGCTGGTATGCCATTAATCTCCGTTGTTATTCCTGCTTATAATGCTGAAAAAACAATAAAAAATACGATTGAATCAGTTCTAAATCAAACGTTTTCAGATTTTGAGCTAATCGTTATCAATGACGGTTCCCAGGATTCAACATTAGCGATTGTCTCTAATATTCCTGACTCTCGAATTAGGGTATTTTCTTACTCAAATTCTGGTCCTCAAAAAAGCCGCAATCGGGGAATCTCTCAATCAACGGGTGAATACGTTTCCTTCATTGATGCCGATGACCTCTGGACACCTGATAAGCTAGAAGCTCAGCTCAAAGCCTTGCAAGAAAATCCCAAAGCGGGTGTAGCTTATAGCTGGACTGACTATATTGACGCGGAATCTGGTCAAGTTTTACCTCAAGGACCCCACGCAATTTTTGCTGGTAATGTCTTTGCGACGCTCTTGTTAGCTGATTTTATTGGCAGTGGTTCTAACCCTTTAATTCTCAAGCTGGCTTTAATTGAGGTGGCTGGTTTTGATGAATCACTTGTCGCGGGGCAAGATTGGGATATGTGGTTGCGGTTGGCTCATCGCTATCATTTTGCCGTGGTACCCTCTGTTCAAGTTCTTTATCGCCTCTCTGCTAATTCTTGGTCGTCTAATTTAGAAAGGCGGGAAGCTGGTTTCAGACGAGTGATTGAAAAAGCGATCGCTCAAGCTCCCGACTCTCTAAAGCTTATTAAGAAAGACATCATTTCTAATCGCTACAAGTGCCTTACTATTGATGCTTTGCAAGGAGACCCAGAGCGAAAAAGAGGTTTACTTGCAGCTAAGTTTCTTTTGATTGCTGTTAGGCATGACCTTATGAGCCTGCGAAGACGGGCAACCTGGCAAGTATTATTGAAAATTGCGATTATAGTTTCCTTTCCTACTAAAACAGCTCAATTCTTACTCAATAAACATAAAATAAAGCGTCTGTCTAACCTTGATAGTTTTCTTTTACATCTTCGACTAGAACCATTTTGAATTATTGATTTCTTATCCAAGAACATCTATGACGTAGTAGGCGAGTAAGTAGTTTTTTAGCAGAAAGGAAGCTAGGAAGTCTTCTAGATAGCTGAGATAATATGCCGATAATTTCTGTTGTCATACCAGTCTACAATGGTGAAAAAACCATTCGAGAGACGATTGAATCAGTTTTAGAACAAACCTTCCAAGATGTTGAAATAATTGTAGTTAATGATGGTTCTCAAGACAAAACGTTAGAAATAGTTGATAGCATCAAAGACCCACGTATTAAGGTATTTTCTTATCCAAATGCGGGTCCAAGCCCTAGTCGTAATCGAGGAATTTCTCCGGCAACTGGCGAATACATTGCTTTTCTTGATGCCGACGATCTATGGAAACCCGATAAACTAGAAGCTCAATTAAAGGCACTACAAGCTAATCCTCAAGCGGCTCTTGCTTATAGCTGGACGGATTACATTGATGAATCTGGGCAATTTTTACGTCAAGGTGCCCACATTACTATATCGGGGGATGTTTATAAACACCTTGTATTAAGTAATTTTTTGGATAGTGGTTCAAACCCTTTAATTCGCAGTCACGCTTTAGCAGAAGTGGGTGGCTTTGATGAATCATTAACCCATGCTGAGGATTGGGACTTATGGCTTCGGCTAGCTAGCCGTTATCCTTTTGTAGTTGTGCGATCGCCACATATCTTATATCGAACATATGGTACTTCAAACTCTTCTAATCTTTCTAAGCTAGAAGCTGGCAGCTTGCCAGTCATTAACCGAACGTTCGCTCAATCTCCGTCGTTGGGGTACCTCAAGCAGACCTCTATTGCTAACCTCTACAATTACCTGATATTCAAAGCCCTTGAAGAACCACCAGTACGACACAAAGGTTTGTTAGCGCTAAGATTCCTCTGGAAGGCTGTCAGCAACGACCCTTCACTCATCCAGAAGCAAATCATCTGGAAAGTGTTGTTGAAAATTGCGATCGTGGTTCTACTTCCTCCTCAACAGGCTTTAGTCTTGCTAACAAAAAGAAAGCGACTTTCTAATCTCGACACTTTACTTTTAAGTAATCGACTCGAACCGTTCTAAATCAAGGCTATCTCCTGACGAGGTGAGCTACTATGCCAGTCGTTTCGGTAATTATTCCAGTTTACAATGGTGAAAAAACAATACAAGAGACAATTGAAGCTGTCTTAAACCAAACGCTATCAGATTTTGAATTGCTCATTATTAATGATGGTTCCCAGGATGCAACAGTAGAGATTGTTGAGCGCGTCCAAGACACCCGTCTGAAGATATTTTCTTACCCTAACGCGGGCTTAGCAGCGAGTCGTAACCGGGGAATTGCTCTAGCCGTTAGCAACTATATTTCTTTTATAGATGCTGATGATCTGTGGACACCCGATAAACTAGAAGCCCAATTTAAAGCATTGCAAGCCAATCCTCATGCGGCTGTTGCTTATAGCTGGACTGACTGTATCGACGAATCCGGTCAATTTTCACGCCAAGGTAGCCACATCACAGCTAATGGAAATGTTTATGCAAATCTCTTATTACTTAATTTTTTAGAGAATGGCTCTAACCCTTTAATTCGGCGGGAAGCATTAACTGAAGTCGGTGGTTTCGACGAATCCTTAACAGCGGCGGAAGATTGGGACATGTATCTGCGATTAGCTGCCCTGTATCATTTTGTTGCTGTACCGTCTTCTCAAATTCTGTACCGAGTTTCTGTCAAGTCTATGTCTTCTAATCTTACTAAGCAAGAAACAGAGACTCTAAAAGTGCTTGAACAAGCTTATACTCAAGCTTCTAAATCTTTACAGCACCTGAAAAGACATAGCCTCGCTAACTTCTACACATATCTTACCTTCAAGTGTCTTGAAGGAATCCCAGAACGAGGGAAATCCTTGGCAGCTATTAGATTTCTTTGGCATATTGTCAACAATGATTTGTCACTTTTGCACAAGCAAATTATTTGGATGGTTTTGTTAAGAATTGTGATTGTCATTTTTCTCCCTACTCACCTAGCTTTAGCCTTGCTAGCAAAAAAGAAGCATTTATTTAATCCTGAGACTTTATTTATATACAACAAAGTAAATCCATCTGATTTGAAAATATCTCACAAATTAAGCTAAGTTAATATGACTCTAATTTCGGTGATTGTACCAGTATATAATGGAGAAAAAACAATTGAAGAAACAATTAATTCTGTTTTAAATCAAACTTTCTCGGATTTGGAATTGTTGGTAATTAACGATGGATCAAAAGATTCTACGTTAAAAATTATTTCAACAATTCAAGACCCTAGATTGAAGGTATTTTCTTATACAAATGCAGGCTTGTCTGCAACGCGGAATCGAGGAATTTCTCTAGCAAAGGGTGAATATATTTCGTTCATTGATGCTGATGATTTATGGACATCTGATAAGCTACAATCCCAACTAAAGGCATTGCAAGAAAATCCACAAGCCGCTGTTGCCTATAGCTGGACTGATCATATCGATGAATCTGGTCAATTTTTGCGTTCCGGTCCTCAACAAACTTTCAACGGCGATGTTTATGCAAGACTATTATTGGAAGATTTTATTGGCAATGGGTCTAATCCTTTGATTCGCGCTCATGCTTTTGCCGAAGTTGGTAACTTTGATGAGTCACTCCTTGCCGTTGAGGATTGGGATATGTGGCTGCGGTTAGCTGCCCGATATCATTTTGTCGCTGTACCACACCCTCAAATTCTCTATCGGGTGTTTGTTACGTCTATGTCTTTTGATGTTAGGAAGATGGAAGTAGCCAGTTTGCGAGTTATTGAGAGAGCTGTTGCAGTAGCTCCTGAAACTGTAGGACATTTGAAACAAGCTAGCCTTGGAAATCGCTATAAGTACTTGACGTGGAAAGCACTAGATGGAATTCCAGAGCGCCATCGAGCTATTACTGCAATTAGATTACTTTGGCATACAGTTAGGAACGATCCACCACTTCTGTACAAACGTATCGTCTGGAAAGTGTTGTTGAAAAGTGCGATCGCGCTTTTCTTCCCTCCTCAAGTAGCTTTATCATTGTTACAAAAAATGGGTCGGCTATCCAATCTTGATACCTTATTTATACACAAACAAAGTGAACCATTTTAACTTCCGATTTTATCCTAACGGAGTTGAGCTAATATGCCAGTAATATCGGTAATTATCCCAGTTTACAATGGTGAAAAAACAATTCAAGAAACTATTAAATCCATTTTAAATCAAACCTTTTCAGATTTTGAATTACTAGTCATCAACGACGGTTCGCAAGACTCTACTTTGAAGATTGTTTCCGATATTCATGACTCTCGAATCAAAGTGTTTTCCTATCCGAATGCCGGGGTATCAGTAAGCCGTAACCGTGGATTGTATCATGCCACGGGCGAATTTATTTCCTTTATCGATGCTGATGACCTTTGGATACCCAATAAGCTAGAAGCTCAAGTCAAAGCATTGCAAGAAAATCCCCAAGCGGCAGTCGCTTATAGTTGGACGGATTGGATTGATGAATCAAATCAATTATTAGGTCGAGGTAGCTATCTTCCTGAGCAAGGAGATGTATTTGCTAAGCTGTTGTTAAATGATTTTGTGGCAAGTGGCTCCAACTGTTTAATTCGGCGGCAAGCTTTAATCGAAGTTGGTCGTTTTGATGAATCACTGGCTCATGGAGAGGATTGGGATTTGTGGCTGCGGTTGGCAGCACGTTATGAGTTTATCCTTGTTCCTTCACCACAAATCTTATATCGAGTTTCTTCTAACTCAGCATCTTTTAATGTTTGGGAAATGGAAAGAGGAAGCTTAAAAGTTATTGAAAAAGCCTATGCTATTGCTCCTGAATCTCTACAGCACCTGAAGCAGCAGAGCTTAGCTAATCGATACAAATACCTTACCTTCAAAGCACTTGAAGGTTCTCCTGAAGGTAAAAAAGGTTTACTAGCAGCAAGGTTTCTTGGGTACGCTATCCGCAACGATCCGGCTCTACTCCGAACCAGAGTTATCTGGAAAGTATTGCTTAAAATTGTGACAGTTGTGCTACTGCCTCCTCAACAAGCTCAGATGTTGCTAACTAAGATGAAAGGATTGTTTAATATCGGTGCTTTATTTGTTCATGTTCAAAGAGAACCCTCTTGAATGAAGCCGTTCTTCTTATGGAATAAGTTATATGCCGTTAATTTCAGTTATAGTCCCAGTCTACAATGCTGAAAAAACAATTCAAGAAACAATTGAATCAATTTTAAATCAAACCTTTACAGACTTTGATTTAATCATAATTAATGATGGTTGCCAAGACTCCACTTTAAAGGTTATCTCAACTATTCAAGACCCTCGATTAAAAGTATTTTCTTATTTAAATAGTGGTGTATCAGCCAGTCGTAATCGCGGACTAGCTCAGGCTACAGGTGAATTTATCTCTTTTATTGATGCTGATGACCTTTGGACAGCCAATAAGTTAGAAAATCAACTAAGGGTTCTACGAGAAAATATCCAAGCTGCGGTTGCTTATAGCTGGACTGATTGGATTGATGAATCAGGTCAAATTTTAGGCAAAGGTAGCTACATTACCCAGGAAGGAAATGTTTTTGCCCAAATGCTCCTGAATGATTTTGTGGCAAATGGCTCCAACTGTTTAATTCGGCGGCAAGCTTTAATCGAAGTTGGTGGCTTTGATGAAACACTAGCTCATGGCGAGGATTGGGATTTGTGGTTGCGGTTAGCAGCACGCTATGAGTTTATTGCTATACCTTCACCGCAAGTCTTATATCGAATTTCTTCTAGTTCAGCGTCTTGTGATGTTTGGAATATGGAAGCAGGAAGCTTAAAAATCATTGAAAAAGCCTACGCCATTGCTCCTGAATCTCTACAGCATTTAAAGAAGCATAGTTTGGGTAACCGTTATAAATACCTTACTTTCAAAGCGCTGGAAGGTACTCCTGAACGTAGAAAAGGTTTAGCCTCTGCTCGATTTTTCTACCATGCTATCAACAATGATTTATCTCTTCTCCAGGCTAAAGTTATCTGGAAAGTATTATTTAGAATTGTCGTAATAACTTTATTACCTCCTAGACTAGCTCAGGTAGTGCTGGCAAAATTTAAACCACTATTTAATACAGTAACTTTATTAGGATATATGAAATTAAATATATTAGAATGTTAATTCATAATATTAAAATGATATGCCAATTATCTCTGTTATCATACCCATTTACAATGGTGAGCGGACAATTAGAAAAACGATTGAGTCAGTCTTGAACCAGACGTTCACTGACCTTGAAATAATTGCAATTAATGATGGTTCAAAGGATTCAACCTTAGAGATTATTAACGATGTTCTAGACTCACGTTTAAAGGTATTTTCTTACCCAAATGCTGGGGTAGCTGCAAGTCGTAATCGTGGACTAGCACTAGCTACAGGTGACTATATTTCCTTCATTGATGCTGATGACCTCTGGACACCGGATAAACTAGAAGCTCAATTTAAAGCACTGCAAGCTAACCCTCAAGCCGCTGTAGCTTATAGCTGGACAGCCTGGATTGATGAATCTGGTCAATTTTTACGTCCGGGTGGCAATATTACTGTCAATGGCAGTGCTTATGAGAAGCTGTTGTTAAGGGATTTTGTGGAGAGTGGCTCTAATCCTCTCATTCGTAGGCAAGCTTTGGCTGAAGTGGGTAGTTTTGATCAATCCGTCACTCCTGCTGAGGATTGGGATATGTGGCTACGGTTAGCGGCTCAGTATGAGTTTGTGACGGTGCCATCGGCACAAATCCTATATCGAGTTTATCCTGGCTCTGCATCTTTTAATGTTTGGAAAATGGAGACAGCAAGCTTAAAAGTAATTGAGAAAACGTTTGCTCAGGCTCCAGAATCGCTACAGCACTTGAAAAAAAAGGTTCTTGGTAACCGATACAAGTACTTGACGTTGAAGGCAATTGAGGGAACTCCAGAGCGTAAAAGAGGACTCACTGCCACTCGATTTTTCTGGAAAGCTGTCAATTATGATCCTACTTGGCTTCGGAGAACGCAATTGATGTTAATCGTCTTATTTAAGATTGCTATAGCTACATTACTCCCTCCTCAACAGGCTCAAGCTTTATTAACACTCGCGAAGAGCAAAGCTAGACACTAATTTATTAGGCTTTTGAATTCTGGATGTAGATAATGCGATCGCATTATTCCTCTACAGCTTTTATTTTCTCAAAAACACCTATCCAACCATCAGTTCTACCAATAATTCCGAACGAACCTCGGCAGAGTAAAATGCTACAAAACTCTACAAGGTTTAAAAAGCTTGAAGTTTTGTCTTCTAGATATTTTCCCTTGAAAAATTGTGGTCTATAGTGCCGTTTGCGAAACCATAAGTCTTTAAGTTTTAGCTTATTTTTTGAATAGTACTGAACCTGATCACCCTGATTTTCTCCAAACACCATTATAATTCCAGTAGGAGAGTAAGGTTTAACATGATCAAAATCATCATAGAAAAAACTACTAAGTAAAGGAGTCGCAATTATTAAATGTCCACCGATTTTCAAGCGTTCTAGATAAGAATCCATAAAGTCTTTCAAATCAAGAGGATTGAAATGTTCAATAATATGAGACATTAGAATAATATCGAATTGCTCTGAATCTTGAGCAAATTCTTCTAGTGTTGCACACTTCATTCCTTTAGCTTTGTTAGCCTCAATAAGTTTTGGATTTACATCTACTCCCAAAGCATCATAACCACTTTTCTGAAGAGCGTTCAGCTTTTTGCCATAGCCACAACCAACATCTAAAACTTTGCATTTAGAGGTTTCATCCTGAGAGTACTTTGCAAAAAACTTGAGAATTTGAGGCAGGTCATAATCATAGCTAAGCATTGCATAATATTTATTTTTGACTCTGCTATAAATTCCAGGATATTTTTTTTTCTTATCGGGTTGGCTCATGCTGGCGAATCTCCCAGATTGGCTCAAAGGAACTGTGTTGATAATGCCACAAGTTTCAGAATCACTGAAAATGCTTTAAAACCTTTGCCACTTTACGCTGTCCATAACACAGACTTACCAACGAGCAGGCTAAAAAGCTGAGTAAGAAAATAGTGGATAAGCAAAGGCTTCAGGTTGTTCCAACTTTCGTTCCTGGCATCTACACTCATAAAGTAGGGAGATCCGAATCTTCCATAGGGGGCAATCCGAGAAGCAAAACCCCATGGGATCGCACAGAATCGTCTTAAAGACCTTGCATAGGATTAAGTGACACCCATGACGATGTTAGAACAGGGCACTATCAGTATTCATACTGAGAATATTTTCCCGATTATCAAGAAGTCTCTCTACACTGACCACGAAATCTTCTTGCGGGAGCTGATTTCCAACGCCGTGGATGCCATCCAAAAATTGAAGATGGTCTCTTTCGCCGGGGAGGTGGACGGAGAACTGGAAGCCCCGGAAATTCAAATCAGCATTGATAAAGACAAAAAGACCCTCTCCATCTCTGATAACGGCATCGGCATGACCGTTGACGAGGTAAAGAAGTACATTAACCAAGTGGCATTCTCCAGCGCCGAAGAATTTGTTCAAAAATACCAAAAAGACGCCGACCAACAGATTATCGGTCACTTCGGTTTAGGCTTCTACTCCTCGTTCATGGTGGCGAGTAAGGTTGAAATTGATACACTCTCCTACAAGCAAGGGGCACAAGCGGTTCATTGGTCTTGTGATGGTTCACCCGCGTTTCAGCTAGAAGACTCTTCACGTACTCAGCGAGGCACTACCGTTACGCTCACCCTCCAAGACGAGGAACAGGAGTACCTAGAACCAATCCGGATTAAGCAGTTGGTCACAGCCTACTGCGATTTCATGCCAGTGCCCATCAAGCTGGATGGTGAGCAAGTTAATAGACAAAGAGCATTGTGGAAGGAATCGCCACAAAGCCTGACGAAAGAAGATTATTTAGACTTCTACCGCTACCTTTACCCATTCCAGGATGAACCTCTGTTGTGGGTGCATTTGAATACTGACTATCCCTTCCTGCTTAACGGTATTCTCTACTTCCCCAAGCTAAAGCCTGATGTAGATGTGACCAAGGGTAACATCAAGCTGTTCTGCAATCAGGTATTTGTCAGCGACCACTGCGAAGAAGTGATTCCCAAGTTCCTGATGCCACTGCGGGGAGTGATTGATAGCCCCGATATTCCCCTAAATGTCTCTCGTAGTGCGCTGACGAATGACCGAACCGTGCGCCGGATTGCTGACTTCATTGCCAAGAAAGTAGGCGATCGCCTAAAATCCCTTTACAACGAGCAGCGTGATGAATACATTCAGAGCTGGCAAGATGTAGGCACCTTTGTCAAATTTGGCTCCCTCAACGACGACAAGTTCAAAAAACAAGTCGAAGACATCATCATCTACCGCACCACCTACGAACCTGGAGTGCAGGAGAACAAGGAAGTAACACAAGCTAGCAACGCGGAAACGCCAGCCGTACAGGTGCAGTCTGAAGAAGGAGACGCTTGGCAAGATGTAACTTCAGCGTCAAGCAGCGAATCTCAACTCCCAACTTCCAACTCCCAACTCCCCAATTCCCAGTACACCACCCTCAAAGAGTATCTAGAGCGCAACAAAGAGCGCAATGAAAACCGAGTCTTCTACTGCACTGATGAAGCGCCACAAGCGACCTATGTAGAACTGCACAAAAAGCAAGGTCTGGAAGTGCTGTTTATGGACTCCTTCATCGACACCCACTTCATCAGCTTCCTAGAACGTGAGTACTCCGATGTCAAATTTTCACGAGTGGACTCGGACTTGGATAACACCCTGATTGACCAGGATAAGGCAGCAGAAATTGTTGACCCCAAGACCAACAAAACTCGTAATGAACTGATTAAAGAGATATTTGAGAAAGCCCTCAACAAGCCAAAAGTCAACATCCGCACCCAAGCGCTGAAGTCTGATGACCCCCAAGGCACACCTCCAGCGATTGTCCTCTTACCAGAAGCGCTGCGGCGTCTCCAGGAAATGACGGCACTGATGCAGCAGCAGTCGGCTCAGTTTCCTGAAGAGCATATCTTAGTCGTGAACACAGCTCACCCATTGATTCAGAACTTAACTGAACTGAGTCAGGGAAGCATCGTTCAAGGTAGCGGACAGTCTCCTTCGGGTGAACTCGCTAACCTGATTTGCCAGCATGTCTACGACTTGGCACTGATGGCTCAAAAAGGCTTCGACGCTGATAGCATGAAAGCCTTCGTTGAGCGGTCGAATCAGGTACTTACCCGTCTGACTACACGTTAGAGACATTAGACCTGTCTTGAAAGCGTTAAATTTAGATCCCCCCAGCCCCCCCTAAAAAGGGGGGAGAATTTAATCAAAGTCCCCCTTTTTAAGGGGATTTAGGGGGATCTTCCGGATTAATCGCCAGGTACTTTTGCCAAAATGGGACGCTCCCTCCAATCGCCCCACCTCCCCCTGCCTATTTTCCTGGGACGGGCAAGATATGATAGATGACGGAGACAATCTGGAGGTTAACAATGTCACGCAAATGTCAGCTAACGGGCAAAAAAGCAAACAATGCTTATGCCATCTCTCACTCACACCGACGTACTAAGAAGCTACAGGAAGTTAACCTACAGTGGAAGCGGATTTGGTGGTCGCAGGGCAATCGTTGGGTGAAGTTACGGCTTTCCACCAAGGCAATCAAGACATTGGAGAAGAACGGTTTGCAAGCAATGGCGAAGCAAGCTGGGATTGACCTGAATCAATACTAGACACAACTAGTGCATCCACCGCAGCAATCGCTGTACAGTTCCCTTGTAGAGACGTTAACTGTAATGTCTCTACTCCATTTATGAAACTCTATACTTATTAAGGTCTCTAATACTGACCCAGCTAGAATGCTTCTGTGCTACGTGGCATGGGTATATTGTCAGTCTCACGATGGAAGTTTGATCTTTGGGACAAGTGATAGATTTTTTAAAGCAATTGGGTAGGATAAGCGCAGTTACCTTCGCACCCAGTTTTGTTTTAGTTCTTTTAAGGAAAAATGCCACATCTTAAGCATCCTTCTAGGGGAACTGACTTAACTCACTTTTAACAAGTGAGAGCCAGTGTCTTTTTCTCAAACTACTGCCTAAGTTTGACCCATACCGGATAATTCCTAAAAAAATCATACCTGTTTGCAGCGGGAAGCTAATTTCCCATTGATACCGTAGTTACTCCTTATTAATACCGAGAGAGTAGGATTGCTAGGTCGATGAAGTTTTCATGAAACTTACGACAAGCCCCCAAGGGAAAGCAAGTTGTAGTTCAACTGAGTATCACTCGCTACTTAGCCCATCCCCTCAAAAGCGTCACTTTTGAATTCTCCCCCATCAGAGGAAGCCGTCTGTCAGGAAAGCCGCTATGTCAATTCCTAAAAAACCCAAGAAGAACCCTCGAAATCTATTCCACAGGATGTGGAAGCTAACAGAAACCGCTGTTAAAGCCGTGGTGAATTGGATTTTGCGTGGGTTGTTGAGGACTAACAAGCGACCTCGCCTCGCCAAAGCCAAAGCTGGATTTACCCTACCAACAACAGTCATGGTGATGTTGGTGGTGATTTTGCTAACTATGGCGATGGTAATGCGTTCATTTGACCGCAACCGCAATGCTGTCAATGCGAGATCTGAGCAGGTCATCCAAAATGCCTCAACTCCAGCCATTGACCGTGCCCAAGCAAAACTGACAGCTCTTTTAGCAGATCCCAACTTGCCGAGGGGAACGCCGCCAGACGATGTAATTCTCAATGCAATGAATGATGAAAAATATACTTTTGGGGATGAAACGCGGTTGAAGCTGGCGTTTGACTTTGGTGACGGCAACGGCGGTGATAACCAGGATGGAACTATTCAAACGAGCCAGAATGTTAAAAATGATGAGTCACTCAACACGGCTTGGAAGTATCCAGTAGATACCGATGGTAATGGCTTGTATGATTCCTTCACGCTCTATGGTCTTTACTGGCGTAGCCCGAAGCGGACAGGACAAAACTTTGATAGACCAAGAAATCCATTAGAGGCTCGCTCTATTCCTCAAGCCCTCGTTGGTTTAGGTGATATATGTGAAACGGCAGGACAGTCAGCAGCGACGGCTGTTGGTGAGGGAGACTGGTACCAACAAGGTGGAAATCTCAGTAAAGCCTTTTATGTCTACGCGGCAACTGTCCCAATTACTAGTACAGATACTGATTTCTCACCCCAACCTTTCAATGCCGATAAATATGAAGTCAATAAGCAACCCAATAAAGCGTTTGCGGGGCTAGAGTTTCAGCAAGACCGCTACCGTGCTGGGGTCAATAATACTTCGGTTTGGTATCAAGATGACCTAGTAATCGCGCCAGGTGGAACATTCCGCTTGAATGGAAGGGTGTTCACGAATGGTAACTTGCTAGTTGGTGGACTTGCCCCCTTCTCCAACCTCCAGTTGTATCAGGTCAGCAGCCCATATTCCTGCTTCTATGAGCAAGTGAACGCCAAGATTAATGTTGGCGGTAACGTGGGAACTGGAGATATTACTACAAGTACGAATCAAGCAGATGTAACTGCTTATCTCTACAAGGGTGACGAGGACAAAGGTAAAGCCACTCTGGATGCTGTCGCGATTAACGGAACTAATAAATCAACGACAAGTCAAGGCGGTAGTCAAATCGCCTACAACGATGCAGCTTACAATCGGCGAATTACGTTGATGAAGAATACGGCATTGAGTTTATGTGGTGCCTGCACACCAGCATCAACACCGAAAGCCGCTGCTTTAGGCGTAGCAGCATACACTGCTGACGAGGATTTGGGAACCAGATTAGAGGACGTATTACAAGACAATGTGACAGTAAATTACGACATCCTGTCAAAGGAGCTTGAAATTTACCTCCGCAACCGTACCCGCCGCGTTCCCTACGCAGAGATTGATTCACCCGAAGGGGCTAATGCGGTAGCTCCATACGATACTGATGGCGATAATATTGACACTGGAGTTTTTGGTTCCGGAATTGAGCCACCTGCCGCGTGGCGAGAACCAACAAATGCAAATACCGGAGTGACGCTGGAAGCCGACCTAGGACTAGAGCAAACCAATCCAGAAGTACAAATCAACCAAAACGACTACAAAGAAGATTTCATAGGCGATCGCATTAACGTTGGTAATAACTTACCCGCCTATTGGAAAAATGGTGACGGTGAATATGTTGCGGCTGTACCCGATGGAGTAGCTCCAGAAGCACAGCGCCAATACACAGGCGGTAACTGGACAGCAGGTGGTGGAGCACGATACCGCACCACTCAATTACAGGCACTAGACGACTTAGGTGCCGCAGATAGAGGCGGCTTCTGGGAAGTAGCGGCGGGTTCAAACCCTCAAAATGTTATTCCCGGTGGCGGTGGTTTACGGATTATCACAGGTGCTGGAATCTATGTTGACGATCCTGATTTAACTGCACCAGATACCGCTGCTGCCTATCCTCGTGCTGCCAATTCTTTCTTACCTTCTGTCTCTTGGGATACAAAGTTTGTCGATCCAACTGAAACGTCTGACCCTACTGAAAATAAAATTTTTCCATCTATCCTTCAGTTCAATGGTCAAGATCCAATTCTCGTTTGGTCTGACCTGATGCCCATGACAGGTGGTGATGCAGAAATTATTACTGGTGCCAACCGGAAGGGCGACCTGCAGATGCGAGCTACGGCAGTTTATCACTATGTGGACAACAGGGTGGAACAAGAAGGTGATCCCCCTAACCAAACGCCTATTGCTTGCGTGAGTAGCTACTATGATCCAACCAACGCAGAAACGGCAACAGACATTAATGCGGGTGGAAAATCGAACAACGGTAAAGTTTACAACTACCCTGGTAGAAATATAGGTACCTACCAAACTCAACTTGAGCGTCAGGCGAGACTGGTGTTTCCTGACGGACATTTTGCTAATCCTCCCTTGAGAAACGCAATGCAGAAGTTTATCGCAGGGGGAGTAGCGAATTTTACCTGGGAAGATTATTCAGCGGTTGATACAGCAATTTGTAGTATCGCAATTCTTGATGGTACGGCAACTACAAGTACCGCTATCCCAGATGGGGCAATTAAAGAAGCCTCATTCCTCGATGCTCGTGAAGTCAAAGCAATTGATAAACTTAGGCCAAGCGATCCAGCTTATGACATCACTAGTAACTACAACCTTCCTTTGGAGGATCGTCAACCTTTAGAAATTCGGGTAACGGATATCAATGTTGGAGTACTGGCTGAGAATGGATTTGGACAGTTTGACTCAAACGCTGATGGTACTAACGAAGATGAGTATCTCCTCCCTAATAGTGGGATTATCTATGCTTCCCGTGATGATGCTTTCCCGGATGAAAGTAATCCTACTGACATCTCGCTGAGTTCTACTGATTTCAGACTTGATCCAAAGCGCCGTCCGAATGGCATCCGATTAGTTAACGGTCTACGTCTAGCACGAGGAACTGGAAATGTCTACAGAACGGAAGAGAAAGGTTTAATCCTTGCGACTAATCTACCTGTTTATGTGAAGGGTCACTTCAACCCCCATTTACCATCCGGGACAACAGCCTTCAATGCAGGTGACTCAGAACTCGAAGAATTTAACCAAGAGTTACTGCCTAACTGGAGTAACTTTGAGGAGCGTGGCGCTGGAGGTGCAGGGGACTTAAACCTACAATTTGCTTGTCGTGTGGGGGAACCTCTTTGTGAAGCTCCTGGAGACCAATGGCGCCCTGCTACGGTAATTGCTGATGCGATTACTGTCCAATCTGTCAATTTCAAAGATGGGTATCGCAACCAAGGAGACTTCGATTTAAGAAATAATGCTGGTACTCCATTAGCGGGCAAACGAGCAGGCAAAGGCTTCTTTGACAATAGCTTTGTGACGAGTGCTAAGTGGTGGGACAACACCAATGCAAATGGCTTACCTAACGATGAATCACGAGTGTCTTATCTGTTGAATGGTGTGACACCCATCCAGCGGAGGGCTACAGTCATTCCCTACCCGACAGAGGAGTGTACGATAGTTCCACTATCTGAATGTACTCCTGATGCTTGGACTGTTGAAGGTGATACGTCCGATGTAGATCCAACACTGCCTAATCAACGCTATGCCCGACGAGTCCGCTTCAAGAGGTTTGGCTCAAGATATGCCTATGACCAAGATGGCTATCCAGAGTTTGAGTCACCACTACCAACGGCACCAGTAGAAAACACTCTATGGTTCCAGACACGAGAGGCTGATGGCACCCCAAGCTTTGATGGCGGTACTGCAGCGACTAGTCAGCCATTCATCTTTCAGCCTCGGTATCCCCAAGATGCTCTTGTGGGAGCAGGCGAGCTTCAGCTTCCTGATCTAGGCTGGCTTCGGGGTTATGCGGCGGCAACTAACACCAAAAATGCAACCTTTTCTCCTGCTTCTCTTGCTGACCCCGATGCTGATCCTGTCGTAGCAGCCGACATACCTGCTACTAGTGGTGCTCCACCCCATAACATCAACCCAGGACAGTCTGTCGCCCAAAGAATCAACGATATCTTCGACCAATTCACAGACACTAATAAGTTTGACCAGGCGAATGTGTTCAACTTAGCGACTGAGAAAGCGTTCTTGAACTTTAATACTCCTGACCCTAGAACGATTGAACTAACCGGGGGAGGTCAGATGCGGGTATTCAGCGGTGGAAATGCTTTCCCCATTAATCTAAACGCCGGCACACCAGACATACTAATTGGAGACGAATCTTCTGTATTTGTCTTCCTCCTACCCAGAATTAACTTGACAGCAGGAACATTAGCTGCCATTAAGGAGTTAAAGCTAGAGGGTGTACTTCCTGAGAATGTGTATTGGTTGGTTGAGAGAAACGTCGTTATCCCTCGTTTCATCAAATTTAAAGGTAATATCTTAGCTAAAGGTGGCATCCGACTAGTACGATCCGAAATCGAAGGACGTATCTTGGCGGGAGGAAATATTGGCTTACAAAATGGCGCTTCAGTCAAACCACCTAGTGGCAATCAACCAAGAGTTGTCCCAGTCACGCAAATCCACAGCGTAGCTGGTGTTCCTGGAACTCACAATGATAATGGCAATGTTTCCAATAGCTTATACGGTGACATTAAAACCTACCCAGTGAGATGGTTACAGCAGGCTAGCTCCACAAACTACAACATTGCCTTTGTCGGCGGTGATAGTTCGCTACGCCCTTCTGAAGTAAGTGCTGGTCTAAGCAACTTTGTGAGATTGCAGGAAAATTGGGATGGTCCAACAGAGAGTCCAGGCGATAACGCAACAGTGACGGTTAAGGGTAGCTTTATCCAACAAAAGCGCAGTTCTTATGCAACAGCGCCCTTTGCCACAATTCGTCAGGGGGGAAACGCAGAACCCTCTCCGAAGCTTTCACTGGAGGATGGAACAAATGCTGATGGTAGCTTGAGTATCTTTGGTTACAGAAGTACTCGCTACTTGACGAGTAACGGTACG
Organism: Microcoleus sp. FACHB-SPT15; assembly: GCF_014849525.1. Lineage (NCBI taxonomy): Bacteria > Bacillati > Cyanobacteriota > Cyanophyceae > Oscillatoriales > Microcoleaceae > Microcoleus > Microcoleus sp. FACHB-SPT15. The sequence continues at coordinate 141,237 of NZ_JACJNU010000047.1, forward strand.
CCAACGGGAACCCTGCCCTACTACGGCACACCAAGTCGTCAATGGGGTTTTGATGTCGGTCTCTTATCCCAAGCTCCAGACATTTTCTCCCAAAAGTTCACCCAAGATATCGACAAAGTCCAAAGCTACTACAGAGCCGTTGAGCGAAATGATCAGTGGATTCAGGCTTTGCTCTGTGCGGCTCAACCAGCCAATCCTACAGATCAGGAACGAGTTGGAGGATCTGGTACAAGTTACACACAGTATGCTGTGGCTGAAAGTGAGCGTCCAGACTGTCCGAGTCCGAATGTGACGAACGCGAACCTCCCTTACCCTGCTAATCCTTAAAAGAAACCCTTGGTGATGACCATGCTCAAACTTAGGAGAAAAACCGGATTCATGGAGCTTCAACCAAACAGGCAGGAGGGAAGCTTGTTAGCCCCTCCCTCCTCCCAGATGGTAGCCTACTGTTTAGACACATCTCCTGATCAACCCCAAAATTCCGATCCCCCCCATCCAGGGCTGAAAAGGGGGGATAATTCAGTCAAAATCCCTCCTTTTAACCCTGATTTAGGGGGATATCCGGGTTTGAAAACGCTCCTTATCTTCACAAAATTGACGGGAACCAGATTTTCAAAGTCCCCAAAAATTGGGGGATTTAGGGAGCCGACAAGTCTAGGACTTGAGGAAAGAAACTTGAGTAGACACGACAATAGGTCGGGAGTAGAAACAGGAGAAGCTACGGTAGAGGAGAAGACGAGAGAGATAGCTTTCTCCCAAGTTCCCCTTTCAAAACCTTCTCAATCAACACAGTCAGGCTTCACCATCATTGAATCCTTGTTGGCAATGATGATCGTGACTATTCTGCTGGTAGGAATTTCACCACTGCTGGTGCTATCGACTGCTTCTCGCGTACAGGCAAGACGGATCGATTTGGCAACTCAAGCAGCTAGAAGCTACGTTGATGCACTACGTGCGAATGCGATTCTTCCTCCTGGTAGGGATAACGCTGATTTCACGGCAGCAGACTTAGGAGTTCCTGCCCCCCCCAATATACCCAATCAAGTTAGAAACCCAAGAACCTGTTTAGACAAAAATCTTCAGCCTCTTGTCCCCTGTAGCAATCCCGCGTTCGTGATTCAAGCCTTTCGAGATCCCTTACCCAACGGTGGTACCGATACAGATTTCGATGGAACAACTCAAACAGAAGCCCAACAACAAGGCTACTGCTTGGGACTTCGAGTTTATCGAGGTGATGCCTTTGGTGGTGGCAATGCTCCTTCGGAAATCAAGCCACTCCCGTCGATGTTCACAGAAACGGCTAATACAAAAGAGTATCCGTTGGTGGTGATGACAACACAAATCATTAACCGCACTAGCTTTGAACAATATCAAAATCGCTTTCCTGATGATGATGGTGACCCTACTACTCCTCGTAAGGGTAGTTCCTGTCAATAACTTGCTTTCAATTCAAAGTAAGTAGTTTGTATTAGCTGTATTGTGTTTTTTGACCGTTAATAATCTCTAATATTAACCAGCATTCAGTCTGCTCCTGATTAGCCAAAAAGTCGTATTACTATGAGTGCAGCAAAGTTTATTCTTAATATCCTATCAAAGCACCCTCAGCGAGGAAAAAGAGCAAAAGGCTTTACGCTGATTGAATTGCTGGTAGCTATGATTTTAACGGCTCTGATTATCACGCCGCTCTTGGGTTTTGCGGTGTCGATCATGACTACTGACCGCCAGGAACAAGCTAAAGTTGCCTCGCAACAGGAAATACAGGCAGCTCTAGACTACATTGCCCAAGATATGCAGCAGGCGATTTACATCTACGATGCTCAAGGGTTAAGTGCTGGTGCTGATGGGATTCTTGAGCAAATCCCACCGCTTGCACCAACGACAGGTTGTAATAACGCTAGTGAATGTACACCCGTTCTTGCCTTTTGGAAGCGCAAGTACTTAGACAAAGATGATGTAATTAATGGTGTAAGGATTGGCGACATTGATAATGATAATTTACCAGGAGAAGGAAGCGATCGCTTTGTTTACGCTTTAGTTGTCTACTACCTCATTAAAGATGGTCAGGCAACATGGTCACCTGTAGCTCGGATTGGCAGATTTGAAATTCGAGGTGGCATCACAGGCACTACTACTAGTCTTCCCCCTAGCGATGGTTTTGCTGACTTTCCTCAAGTGATCAATGAGTGGCAAAAAGGTACAGGCGCTTATACTACAGCCGTTGAAACATTAATTGACTATATTGATGATACTCCTGCTGCTAATTTCACAGCTACTGCTCCTCAATTTCAGCCCCCAGGCAATAATGGTCCCATTACTGCTACAGGCGCTCCCACATCAATTGTATGTAATCAACGGATTGCAGCTAATGAACCTGCGGCTTATAAAAATGCATCACGGGTACCAACCGATGATACTAGCCTCGCAGTAACAACAGGAAGCTTTTATGCTTGTGTTAATCCAATTAATTCCCAAGGGCAGTCAGTCGCACAAATCTTCATTCGGGGAAATGCCCTCCCTCGCATAAACACAAGTCCAAATAGCTGGGCAGTAACTGCTGGTAATCAGACAAGTCAGCTAGCTAACCGCCCTGTAGCTAGTGTGCTAGTTTCAGTCCGTGGTTTAATCAGCGGCGACGAATAACTTCTGAACTCTCGACATTACGCTCTTCCATGGAAAACACTACACTGACCCAGACATTATTACAAATAATCTGTCGCTACAGGTTACGCACGGACTCCAATAGACAAGCCGGATTCACTTTTATTGAATTGCTAGTAGTCATCATCATGATTGGTGTTCTTTCTGCAATCGCCGCTCCTGGTTGGCTTGGCTTTGTACAGCAGAGAAGGGCAGGTGCTGCAAGTGATGCTATGGTAAGGGCAATGCAGGAAGCTCAGAGTTTAGCAAAAACTCGAAAGCTGAGCTATAGCGTTAGTTTTAGAAATGAAGGCGGAGTTCCCCAAGTTGCTATTTACCCATATAAAAATACTACTGGAAATGAAATAAACCCTAATAATCTTGATGATATTAGCTGGAAAAGTTTAGGTAATGAACAGTTAGCCTTAAAGCCCGGACAAATTATCCTGCGGACAAACTTAGGGACAGCCAACCAAGGTACTAATGCTATCAACACAATTCCTAATGGTGAAGTCAAAACGATTACCTTTAGTTTTCTAGGTACTTTACCAACAGACCCAACACCCGTCCTAAATCCTGGCGGTGGTGCACAAGAAGGACTAGTCGTTGAAGTGGGTGCACCTCAAGGGACTGATGGCGTAATTCCTGTAACAAGGCGATGTGCCAAGATACTCACTCTTTTAGGGTCATTGCAAACTAAAAAAGGAAACCAATGTAATCTCAGTTAATCCTTCATGTGGATTGTATATCCTTAGATGAATAGCATCCTGATTTAATACACTAAAGCTAAATAAATACATCCGAGAAAACCCTGACTTTAAGAAGTTGGGGTTTTTTATTATTCAGCCTTTTTACGATTTTTTTTCTTTAACCAATCGAATTAAATCAGATACATCAGGTATCACGTAAAACGCTGAATATCAGGGTGAATTTAGATGCGACTGAAGGCTCACTACTCCAACAACGCTGGATTTACACTACTCGAAACCATTATTGCAGTAGCAATGATTGGAATATTATGTGCGATCGCAACACCAACTTGGAATGGCTTCGTCAACCGTCAGCGCCTCAATACTGCCCAACACCAAGTTTATCGAGGTATGCAGGAAACAAAAAGCCAAGCAGTGTTACAAAAGGTAACCTGGCAATTTAGCATTCGGGAAGTAACAGTTGACGGTAAAGCAGTTGTTCAGTGGGCAGTTCATCCCAAAAGTGTAAGCCCTGCTAACGCCACTTGGCACAATCTAGACTCACACATCCGCCTCTATCGCCCAGAGACGACGTTCCATAAAGACAAAAAAAATGGCATCCAGCGAGTCCAGTTTAACTACATCGGCAACACCAACGGACAACTAGGACAGCTAACCCTAGTAGCGAATAACAGCGACAAAGTAAAACGCTGCGTATATGTTTCAACCCTGATCGGAACCATGCGAATGGGTAAAGAGCATCCTAAACCAAATAGCAGAGAGAAGTATTGTTACTGATTGATAGCCCTACAAGGGAAGGGGGCTAATTTCAAAGCCTCTCTCCTTGTAGGATACTGCTGGCGAATGGTGGGTTTGCCCCCTCACCCCAAGGAATTTACAGGGTTTACCAGGCAAGCTAAATAATGCGATCGCCAGCTGAAAGCATTAATTTCTCGTTGAAGTGAGGGGTGTTACCCCTGATTCGCCAGCAGTATCCTTGTAGGAGAGGGGTTTGGAGAGAGGTTAAAACTGTACTGCGCGTACAATTGAAAGCCGCTATATATTCGCTTTTAGTCTTTTGTCAAACTAATGTAGGGCTTTATACAGTCTGCTGCAATGCTGCCTTAGTCTTCTCTCGGTTTAGCTTCAGAATCAATACCCCTAACGGTGGCAAACACAAGTCTAACGAGTAAGGCTGATTGTGGAACGACCATTCATCTGTCCACTTGCCTCCCAGATTTCCCATGTTGCTACCACCATACTCACGGGCATCACTGTTGAAGAGTTCCGTATAAAACCCCACTTCTGGAACACCAACCCGATAGTGACTATGAGGTTGAGGAGTGAAATTGCAAACCGTAACAACAAACTCATCAGAATCCTTAGCACGGCGAATGAATGCAACCACACTATGGCGATTGTCACTACAATCAATCCACTCAAACCCCTCTTGGGCAAAATCCTGAGTATAGAGCGCAATTTCAGTGCGGTACAGTTGGTTGAGGTCACTGACAAACTGCTTTAACTTTTGATGTGGCTCAAATTGCAACAAATGCCACTCCAAATCCGCCCAAGCATTCCACTCACTCCACTGCCCAAACTCCATACTCATGAAGAGAGTTTTCTTACCAGGGTGAGTGAACATATAAGCAAACAAGCAGCGGACATTCGCAAACTTCTGCCACTCATCTCCTGGCATCTTGCCCAGCATATTGCTCTTGCCGTGGACAATCTCATCATGAGAAAGCGCCAGCATATAGTTCTCGCTGTGGTTGTACCACATACTGAACGTGATGTTGTTCTGGTGGAATTGGCGGAACCAAGGATCCATGTGGAAGTAATCCAACATGTCATGCATCCAACCCATGTTCCACTTCAAGTTAAAACCCAGTCCTCCCACATAAGTCGGCCAAGACACCATCGGCCAATCTGTGGACTCTTCAGCAATCGAGAGGATACCAGGGAAGTAGCTAAAGATAGTGTGATTCGTCTGACGGAGAAAATCAGCCGCATCAATATTTTCCCGACCTCCATACTGGTTGAGTAACCATTCTCCAGCAGGGCGACAATAGTCCAGGTAGAGCATTGAAGCCACAGCATCCACCCGCATTCCATCAATATGGTACTTGTCGAACCAGAACAGAGCGTTCGACACCAAGAAGTTACGCACCTCATTGCGGGAATAGTTGAATACCAGAGTTCCCCACTCCTTATGTTCCCCCTTACGTGGGTCAGCATGTTCATAAAGGTGAGTACCATCAAAAAACGCCAACCCGTGACCATCTTTGGGAAAATGTCCCGGTACCCAGTCCACAATCACACCAATCCCATTTTGGTGGCACTGGTCAATGAAATACATGAAATCTTCTGGTGTTCCAAAGCGGGAAGTGCAAGCATAATAGCCCGTCACCTGATAACCCCAAGAGCCATCAAAGGGATGTTCCGCTATCGGTAGTAGCTCAATATGGGTGAATCCCAGTTCCTTTACATAAGGAATTAGCTGCTGCGCTAATTCTCGATAGGTCAGGAAACGTGCCCCTGGTCTGAGTTCCGAAACGACTACTACAGGCTCTTCCCCATTCTCAAGCTTAGCTGGTTCTCCTGAAGAGGCATGAAGCCAAGAACCCAGGTGAACCTCATACACAGAAATCGGCTGAGTTAAAGCATCTGTATGTCGCCGATGCTCCATCCAGTCAGAATCCTGCCACTGATAAGCATCCAAGTCAGTAACAATTGAAGCCGTTTTCGGTCGAGGTTCTTGCTGAAAGCCATAAGGGTCAGATTTTTCGTAAATATGCCCATCAAAGTTTTTGATTTCGTATTTGTAATGTTCCCCAACACCAAGGGAGGGAATGAAGAGTTCCCAAACCCCAGTTGAACCTTTACGCATCTGATGTTTGCGCCCATCCCAATAGTTAAAATCTCCCAAAACCGAAACGTTACGAGCATTAGGTGCCCAAACGGCAAAGTACACACCTTTTACACCGTCTATTTCTGTTGCGTGTGCGCCCAGCTTCTCGTAGATGCGGTGGTGATTGCCTTCACTAAATAGATGTAAATCGAAGTCTGTTAAAAGAGGAGAACGGAAAGCGTAGGGGTCGTGGATAACTCGCTCATGCTCACCTTCCTTGAGCCGTAGCTGGTAATTTGCCAGTTCAGGTGTCTCAATTTCTGCTTCAAAAAAGTGAGGATGGTGAACAGGATGCATTGGGTATTCCAGGCGTTCTTCTGGACGAACCACCCAAGCCGCTTCCGCATTTGGTAGATAAGCCCGCACTACCCAACTAGTCTTCCCATTTTGCTCAACTCGATGGGGACCAAGGATTTCAAACGGGTCATGATGTTGATTCCAGACAATCCGGTCAACTTGTTCAGGGGCAATTATCGGGGACATCAAGCTATCTACCTCTATAAACGGGGAGCCAGGGCACCATACACAACACAATTTTAATATTTATATACAAATTTATTGCTTTGTACACATTTTTACCGACAATACTGGCGACTAAGGGGCTAGAACACTAGCTAGAGAGGTATTTATAGCAAAAGAGGAGAGAGGGCAGAAGGGAAAAGATTGAAGCAGAAGTAAGACCCTCACCCATTGAGCAGGAATAAGATTACGATTACTCCCAAGATAGTTTTCGACTTGGGTTGATGAGTGAAATTTTTGTTAAAGCGGAGTCAGTGTTCGGAACAGATGGCGCAGACGCAACAGAAAAATTAATTCCTGGATTCGTGGGTTCAATTCAGGCGAGGTAGGGCGCTGTGCCAACCGGGCTTGCAGTTGCGCGTATTGGGCGGCTGTCAGTACCTTACCATCAATAGGCGATCGCGCTTCGGTAATAATCTCGGTTCTTAACACCTCTTCTGGCACATCTTCCGGTGGTGGCAAACAAAAAGCGGGTTCAGCCACAACGAACGATAGTCCGATTACCAAACTCAAGAATCCGCTCTGTTTCATGGCTTAGCTTGCCTCTTAACCATCCACAACTCGCTTGCTCGTCCAGTACCAGCCGTGCGTTTCGACAATAACTAAAGATGTCGCCAAAAACACACTATTCACATCTAGCACGCTAAAAATGACTCCGTAGTTCATCCAACCTTTCCAGGCTCCTTAATCAAAATAGCGACACCAGACAAGGGTCTGAATGTCGCCATCAATCTAAAGAGCGAGTCTCTTGGCTTGTGATCGAACGTAGCGCGATCGCGCTTCTTACTAGCTAGGCGATGTAGTTGGAGACTCAGCCGGAGAATCAGCAGGGGTCGTTTCGCCAGTACCACCTTCACCTGACTGGCAGGCACCTAAGGTAGTAGCTAGGGCAAACACGAGAGCTAAACCAATTAATTTCTTCATACACTCCTCTTTTATCACGGCTGGCATCAAAAGAGATGTTATGCCAGTCCATCTACAATTCTACAGTTTTAGCATGAAGAATTATTTTTTACTCTATTTCTTTAGAAAGATCGGCTTTTTTTAAATTTATGCTTGTTTATGCCTAGCTTGATCCTCGTAAATCCCTACTCCTGGGTCTACGCTTTCTGTAGAGGGCGTTTTTCGTAGTCTAGACTACAACTTTTCGTAAGAGTAACCTGATATCTTACATAGATATGTCAGTTTGGGAAGTCGTCTTTAGGTTGATTTGAAAATTGGAATTCTTCTCGCTGCCCAAAATGAACGAGTTAAGGTGGGTGCGGAGTATTCTTCAAGGGAGGCATTGTGTTCCCGATCGCTAATTATGCTTTTCAATTTTTCCAAGCCTGGATCAGGTATCCCAGACTGCAAGCCGTACTTAGCCAAAAAATTGTTGACCGTATCCGCAATTCCTTGGAGTTGCAAGTAGTCCTCCAAACAGCTGCTGATGAGGTAGGTACCTTACTCAATTTAGATAGCTGTAGCTTCCTATGGTACTTCAAAGACACGCAGCGAGTGCAGGTAGTCTGTGAGTGGAATAACAAGCGAAAAACATCGCTATTGGGATACTATCCCTTATGCCGCTTTGGAGCGATCGCATCTGCACTCGTGAATGGGGAGCGGATTGTGAACAATGGCATCGTGCCATCTAAGCCAAAATCATTATTGCTGGGTTTGCTAGCTCAACAGTTCCCTTTGCTAAAGCATTGGCGCAACAAAAAGCCTCAGCAAGCGAGTCATGTGCTTGGGGCAAACCGAGAACCCTTCGGGCAGGAAAGCAACCTGAGCGGATGTGGGGATAGCCTAGCTGGACTACCTCTAGTCGCTCCCGACAAGATGATAGGAGAAGCCTTATTAAGTGCTTCAGGGGAGCTGACAACGCAAGAAAATCACCTTTGTGCAAATCATCCTGTACTGGGATATAGAGCTAGCGTACTGATTCCCGTTACTGCCACCAGCGAAGGAACCGGGTTCATTGCTTGTCTTTCAGAACAACCTCGTCGTTGGTCGGCGGGGGAAATTGAGTTTTTAGAGTCGATTGCCGAGCCACTAGAAATTGCAATCCGTCAAGCTAAGCTTTACGAAAAAACACAAAAACAGGCAATTCGAGAACGGCTAGTCAATCAAATCACCCGTCAAACCCGTCAGAGTTTTGATCCAGAGATAATTTTAACGGAAGCGATCGCACAACTGTTGGAGGTACTAGAGGCAGACCGATGCCTTGTTCACCTCGTCGAAGACCTCAACAACCCTGAAATTATTGAAGCTAACTCAGAACGCCCTACAACTTTTGCTTGTGGCGCATTCCGGCGCAAGCATATCTACGAAGTTTGCCGCCAGCCGTTTTCCCCTTCCCTAGAAGTCTTCGATATCAACGGCCCCATAACCCAGTGGGTAATCCAGCATCGTCAATTGGTAATGATTCCAGACATTACCCAAGATGAGCGGATTGGTAAGGCGAATCCTGAATACCAAAAGACTCAGATTAAGTCATCGCTTGTCATCCCCGTCCAAGCGAACGGCAAACTCCACGCCCTACTCTATATCAATCAGTGTTCGCAGACCCGGTACTGGTCAAAAAATGACCAACAACTTGCCGAAGCCGTAGCCGATCAATTGGCAATTTCCCTGCAACAGGCTTATTTGTATGCTTGCACTCAGCAGCAAGCTGCCCATAGTGCCCTGCAAGCGCAGAAGATGGCAGAAATGATCGAGGAACTGCGACTAACTCAAGCCCAACTGATACAAAGTGAAAAAATGTCAAGCTTGGGTCGGATGATTGCTGGTGTGGCACATGAAATCAACAACCCCGTTGGCTTTATCTACGGCAACATTCCTTATGTTGAAAATTATGTAAGTGAATTAATTCGCCTCGTACAAGCCTACCAAGCTTACTATCCCCACCCACCTGACGGAATCCAACAATTGACACAGGAAGCAGAAATCGATTTTTTACTCAGAGATTTACCCAAAATCCTGAAGTCTATGGGATCGGGGGCAGAACGGATTCAGGAGATTGTGCAGTTATTGCAGAAATTTTCTGGCACCAATGGTGCCCCTGTAAAACCAGTTGATCTCAATGCAGCATTGGAAAGTACACTGTTGATTTTGCACAGTCAACTTGTCGGCAAAATTCAGGTAGAGCGACACTACGACAACTTACCGCCAGTGGAATGTTATGCCAAGCAGATCAACCAAGCCTTTTTGAGTATCCTAACGAATGCCATTGAATCACTCAACCGCTTGGCTGATCCGACTAAAGTCATTACGCTGCGGACAAAGTGGGTTCCCAGTCTTGATTCGGGACAAGAGGGTCGAGTACAAATTGCGATCGCCGATAATGGTCCAGGAATTAAGCCAGAAATTCAGGCGAGAATCTTTGAGCCTTTTTTCACAACCAAAGACGTTGGTCAAGGTAGAGGATTGGGTCTAACCGTCACTTATCAAACCATTGTCAACCAACATCATGGTCAAATAGACTGTCAATCTCAGCTAGGTCAAGGTGCTACGTTCCTGATTGAAATTCCAGTGAAGCATCCCCAATTCTTGACATCAGAGCCATCTTCATATGCAGGGATGACTACTATGTCTCAAGCCAAATCTAAAGCCCCTAGCCGACATTCAGTAGCTGCTGCCACCAACAGCGGATGTTAGGATGAGTTCGATTATCGAGTTTTAGGCGAATTGCATTTTTGCGATCGCTAGTATCACGTTTGCTATCATTATTCGCTCTTTACGGGAATTGCTAGATATACCTTGTTTAGGGTAGTAGACATAGGTTCCCCGTCAGGACTCTGTTGCATCAGATAACGGACAAAAAGCAACAACGCCTAGCTGACGTGATCCAATGGACTTGAGATAACTTCCAACCTAAGAACGGTGAAATGCTTATGAACGCTGTCCCTCGCTCAGTTCTACCCCAACGACATCAACCCAGACGACAAGCGACCAACTCCAAGGGAACGCGATCGAGGGCAACACTCTCATCAACCGTGAGTGTACCGTCTAGAAACACTGGCAAGAAGGTAGAAAAACTCAACACCCCGCGACAGCAAACACCAATTTGGCTCTCATCACTACTGTTTTTGCAGCGTAGCTCCGACGTTGTAACATTCCTTCTGGTTGCCGCTACGCTCACAATCTACTCATGGACAGTTTATACACAGCAGCAGTGGACAAAAGAATACCAAAAGTTAGAAACACTGCAACGTCATGAACGCCATCTAACGACAACGAACGCAGTGATTAAAGACCAACTAGCGCAACAAGCCGAAAACCCAGCGACAGGGCTAGTGACTCCTACCCCAGCCAACACAATTTTTCTGCCACCAGCACCTCAACGCCAAGCCCAAACTATCCCAACTTCAACAGCTGAACCAGAGTCAAAGGCAACTACACCACTGGGATACTGAGGTGACGAATCATGAGTTATGAGTTAAAAGAGCCTGACCGCTCTAAGGTCAAGCCACCTCACGGAGGAACGCCTTCACACAACTCAAAACCAGCTAAGCTGCCCCAGCTCAGACTGCTGCTGGTTTGGGCACTCATGATGGCAGGCAGCATCGGGCTACTCCTAAACTTGTATCGGCTGCAAGTTGACCAGGGACGACTATTAGAGGGGAAAGCACGTCAGCAGCAGATGGTATCGTTACGTCCCTTTGTCCCTCGTCGTCCAATTGTTGACCGCAATGGCAACGTTTTGGCAGTTGACCGACCAGTCTATACCCTGTACGCCCATCCAAAGTTTTTCAAGATCTCCAAGCAGAAAATGGCAACAATCCTGGCTCCCCTAATTGGGAAGACAGCAAGCGACTTGGAGAAGCTATTTGACAAAAAAAACAGTGGAATTCGCCTGGGTCGGGCACTGACTGAAGACGTTGCGGACCGGATTGCCGCGATGCAAGTCGATGGTCTAGAGCTGATTCGGCAATACTCCCGCCTTTATCCCCAGCAGGATTTAGCGGCTGATGTCGTGGGTTACGTTGATGTCGATCATCGTGGTCAGGCAGGATTGGAATACTCTCAGGAAAACTTACTAGAACGTGCGGTTCGCACGATTCGCCTCAGTCGTGCTGGCAATGGCGCACTGATGCCAGATCATGTTCCAGAGGGATTTTTGCACTTTGATGATTTACAGTTGCAGTTGACGCTCGATAGCCGCCTCCAAAGAGCGGCTCGCTTTGCTCTCAAGCAAAAAATTGAGCAGTTCAATGCTGAGCGGGGGACGGTCATTGTTATGGATGCGCGGGATGGTTCTTTATTAGCGCTGGTTTCCGAGCCAACTTATAACCCCAATCAGTACTACAACTTTGATGTTGGTCTATTTAAAAACTGGGCGCTGACAGACTTGTATGAACCCGGTTCGACGTTCAAGCCCCTGAATGTTGCGATCGCATTAGAAACTGGAGCCATCCAACCCGACAGTCTGTTCAACGATACGGGGCGGATACAAATCGGCAAGTGGCCAATTGCCAACCATGACTTTGAGTCAATCGGCGCTCGTGGGATGCTCAGCGTCACCCAAATCCTTGAGCATTCCAGCAATATCGGCATGGTTCGGATAATCCGACAAATGAAGCCAGATCTCTATTACAGTTGGCTAGAACGCCTAGGACTGGGGCAGGATGTTGAAATTGACTTACCCTTCGAGGCACCGGGGCAGTTCAAAAGTCAGCGGCAGTTTACGACTTCAGCAATTGAACCCGCTACTACTGCCTTTGGTCAGGGCTTTTCCTTAACGCCGATGCAACTCGTTCAGATGCACGGTGTTTTGGCGAATGGAGGCAAGTTGGTGACTCCTCATGTGGTTCAGGGGCTATTTGATAGCAAAGGGCAAATGCATTGGCAGCCTCGTCTGAGTGCGGCGCGTCCAATCTTCTCACCAACAACCACCCAATCAGTTCTCTCCATGATGGAAAGCGTGGTTCGTGAAGGCTCAGGGAGCAATGCTCAAGTTCCGGGTTATCGCATTGCCGGAAAAACGGGTACCGCTCAGAAAGCCAGTCCGACAGGCGGCTATTACAGCAATGCTAAAATTACCAGCTTTGTCGGGATTTTTCCGGTGGAATCTCCTCGCTATGTGGTTCTAGCTGTAGTTGATGAACCGAAAGGAGATGTTTTTGGTTCAACTGTCGCTGCACCGATTGTTAAGTCGGTGATTGAAGCACTAATTGCCATTGAGCGAATTCCACCTAGTCAGTTACCAGAGTCAATGAACTCCACTCAGTCGCTACCGATGAACTAAAGCAAGGGAGGTTGGGCAGGGGGATGTTCATTCGCGCTGATGGCAGGCGAACTAACTTCTAGTTTGGCTTTGCTGTACTTGCTTCAATAGCTGCTCTGGAGAGTGAGCAGGTGCAAGACAACTGAGTCCTTGGCAGACTAAGCCCACAGAGCCTTCAGGCAGATGGGTTTCTAGCTGATAAACACTTACAGGCAAGTACTGAGTGATTAGGGACGTTAGCTGGTCACTGTTGGAGCGAATCAGGGTACAGTAGCGGTACCAATCTAGGGCGGTAAATAGCGTTGGACAGGATTGAGGAGCCTGGTTCATGGCACTGCTAAACGCTTGTAGGGATTGCTCCGCTTTGTCAAGGTATTCGAGGTCTTCGGTAAGTAAAGCAAGACGAACTAGATTTGCGATCGCTACTCCATTGGCAGAAGGTGTCGCATTGTCAGCATAACTACGCTCCCGCACCAACAAGTCACCACTGGTGTCAGTCGCCGAGTTATAATACCCACCCAGTTCCGCACTCCACAAGAATTCATCAAACTCTTCCTGTACCTTGAGGGCTTTTTCTAACCAGTTGTTTGGTGTTCCACTGGCGACTGACAAACTTGCTTGATGCAAATCTAGGAGGGCTTTGATAAACAGAGCGTAATCTTCAGACTGTGCTTGCACTGAAGGCTGACCATCGTAGTTGAGTCGGTGGAAACGCCCTTCAACCCATTGATTGTCCAAAATAAATTTGGCAGCGTTATTGGCTAATGCCCAGTAATCCGGTTGATGGAACACACTGTAAGCTCGTGCTAAGCCAGAAATCATCAAGCTATTCCAGGCAACAATCATTTTCGTGTCCGTGACGGGTGGAATCCGACCTGACCACTTGTTAGTTTTTGCTTCTTGATTGTTTCGGGCTGGTGGGAAGGTTTCTAAGGCATCAGGATTAGAACCATAACGCGCCTCAAAGAGCTTTGCCAAAGCCGCTTCCAACGTCTCGCTGAGTTGTTCAGAGTGACGGCGTTGGAGAACATTGTGCCCCTCAAAGTTGCCTTCAGGTGCAACTGTAAATTCCTTTTTAAGTTCTGCGAGTTCTGATGAAGTGAGGAGTTGTTCCAGTTCTATGTAACTCCAGACATAAAACGCTCCTTCTTCTGGTTCAGTAGCTGTAGGAGTCGTAAAATTGTCGGCATCTTGGGCGGCGTAAAAGAAGCCTTGAGAGGCAGTCATTTCCCGCTTGAGCCATTGTACTGTTCCTGCGATCGCACGTTCAAATGCCGGTTCTTGAACACTTGCACTCCACAAATTCGCTAGGTACTCGACAATCTGCCCGTTGTCATAGAGCATTTTTTCAAAATGGGGTACTGTCCAAGTTGCATCAACGGTGTAGCGGTGAAAGCCACCAGCAACGTGATCATAGATACCTCCCCTTGCTAAGTCCAATCCTCGCTGAGCGCAGGCTTGATAGGCATCATATTCAGATTCATAACTCAACCGAGTACCCCGTAGGGCAAGCTCAGCATACGGTATCATCGGGAAGCTTGGCCCATAACTTCCTCCACTGATTACGCCCGTATTCGTCTCAATGCCACGCTCTAATAACTCATCACTTAGCTGAGTGGATGCTTGGAGCATGGCTGACTGCTGGAGGTTCAGCAAAATTTCTTCTTTGAATGTTTGTAGCTTAGTTTTTTCGATGTCGTAGAAGCGGCGAATCGCTTGTAGTACCTGTAAAAATCCAGGACGTCCGTAGCGTGGTTCTACAGGAAAGTAGGTGCCTCCATAAAACGGCACTAAGTCATCAGGGGTGAGGAAAACATTAAGCGGCCAACCTCCTTGCCCTGTCATCATTTGCAAGGCTTGCATATAAATGCTGTCGATATCTGGTCGCTCTTCCCGATCCACTTTGATCGGCAAGAAATTAGCATTCATATACTGCGCGATCGCAGGGTCAGAAAAGGCTTCTCCTTCCATCACCGTACACCAGTGACAACTAGAGTAACCAATGGAAAGGAAAATCGGTCTGTTGTTTGCCTTAGCGGTTGCCAGCGCTTCATCAGACCAAGGCCACCAGTCTATGGGATTTTCAGCGTGCTTACGAAGATAAAGACTTTGGGTTTGAACAAGGCGGTTAGTCATGGGAACAGATACTTAAAAACTGAGTAGACGCGCTTTGTGGCTATCTGGAGAGTCAGTGTATGAGGGGCGTGAGTAATCCTCTTGGCTGGAGTAGAGACAGCAGGGTTCAAGAAGGACTCTCAAAGAGAAGGTAGGGCTAGGTTCAATTTGATGTCAAATTCGCTTTCGCTTTTTCATAGGCAGACTTCTGCTGAGGTGTTGATGCTTGTAGGCACTCAGCATGAACACGCTCCAAACCCTCGATGTACTCCTGATTCTTGCCCAAAACTGGGTTGGCGCGAGAGGAGGCAATGAGAGCCAGTTGCGCCCTTAGAGGCAATTGGCGGAACGCTTCTAAGCGTTTTTCTAAAGAAGACATAGTTTTAAAAACAGCTCTTTCAACAGGGATGAGTAAATTAACCAACACCGAACAGACTGTGACACCATTAGCTTATCTAATGCTTTGGTTCACTATGGGCAGAATCTCAGCCTTTTTTAACCTATTCGTGAATTGCTCTCATGAAGCTTTCGGAACGTTTTACAGATGCTTTAACCTTTGCCACGCAGTTGCACGCCAACCAAACTCGGAAAGGCGGTGGAGTTCCTTACATTTCCCACCTCCTGGGTGTGGCGAGTATCGCTCTAGAGTATGGGGCAAATGAAGATGAAGCGATCGCAGCTTTACTTCATGATGCGATTGAAGACCAAGGTGGTGCTGCTACACGAGAAGAAATTCGCCGCTGCTTTGGTGATGTCGTGACAGAAATTGTTGATGGTTGTACTGACTCCGACCAAACACCGAAACCCCCTTGGCTTCAGCGCAAGGAGGCTTATATTGCTCACATTCCCACAGCATCAGCCTCAGTCCGTTTAGTGTCAGCAGCCGACAAGCTGCACAATGCCTGGTCAATCCTGAAGGATTATCGCCTTACAGGAGATGCAGTTTGGGAACGCTTCCAAGGTGGCAAGCACGGCACACTTTGGTATTACCGCTCCTTAGTTAAGGCGTTTCACACGGCTGGGTCAACCCCTCTAGTTGAAGAATTTGAGCGCGTTGTGGATGAACTGGAACGCTTAGCTGGCATTCAAGCAAATGAATAACCAGCAAAAAAGTTAGCGATCGCTCTTTTCTAAACCAACTGCTTTTTCTATACTCTGTTCATCATTAATGACTGCTGAAAATTTCGACAAAAAGTGAACTCACTTTGAATACTTTTGCAATACAAGCGTAATTCATGCACATTACTGATGTATTACTTTTCTCTCTTTGGAGTGAAATTAATGGCTCCTGAATTCTCCTTTCTTCTTCAAAAATATCTCTTTAGACCTACTCCTTTAGATAGAGCTTATTACAGATGTATGACAGTCACAGTAAGTAAAGAAACTTGTACTAATTAAAAGATTCATTACTCGTGGCTTCACCCTGGACAAATCCACTCCCGCTAGAAGAGTTTGCAGCAACCAAAGTCGTAATCTGTTCTTATGACGATCGCTGGGTTCCCATTACATTTTCCAATTTGGCTGAGGCAATAAAAATCTATCATCAGGCATTGCTTCACGGTGCAGAAATTTTTGTATTTCCACCGGATTCAACACTGGATCATTCGACAATAGGGCTTTTGTCCTCTCGGTAGGAAGCGATCGCTCATGCTGAACAACAGCATCAGTTAGACTAAGCTTCTAAAACAATCAACCAGTTTTCAGATCGCAATCTACTTGCGCTCGAACGATGCGATCAAAGGATGGGTAGAACCTAATATTTGATTTAGCGCGTCGAGAGCGGTTGGCTGAGAATGAACATGAGCATCAATAAATAAACCAATCGCTTCCGCCATCAAATTTCTCAGTTGGTCTTCTGGTTGGGTTGCTGGAAAGTCTAGAAATGGTCTACCCGTAGTAGCATCAAACGGATCGACGACAGAAAAATGGTTGGCTCCTTCCAGAAGCAGTAGATAACTATCATCTCTCCCGCCTTTGATCGCTTCCCGAAAAGTACGCATCACTGGAGTTGTCGCCTGTTCCCACGCCACTCCATAGGGATGACTGCTGTTCGCAATGACTCCATCGCAGGTTCCCCCCATCAGGAGTAGAGGTAAGGAATCCGGTAAAGGGAGGATTGTGCCAGATGCATAGCCTAGCTGTACAATTGCTGCGGTATGAGCAGCATAGGCAAAAGCGGCTGCCACTTGTGGATGAAACCGCGAGTCTGCACTTTCGATGGCTACTCTACCTCCAGCCGAGTGCCCACCCAGAATAATGTGGTCTAAATCGAGCAAACCAGCTAAAACCCCTTCAGCTTGTAACCGCTCTAGTGCTGCCAGTAAAGCGGGCAAAGCAGAGGCTGTTGGCCCTGTACCGTAGGCGTTTGGAGCCAACATCTTCAGGTCAACCCCTGGAGTAAGCGCTACCATACCGGGTAAATTCTCGGCAATCCAAGAAAAGGTAACGACCACAAGTCCACGATCCGCCAATTTAACTGCCAACCATTGATACAACTCAGGACCACAGTTAATCCCGTTGAAAACAATGACAACCTTGAATGGAGCTTGTTGAGAATCAGCAGGAACAACACCCAGATTCTGTTCTTGATCACTGCCTGACATCTGGGCTGGGTAGAAAACCTTGAGCTGAATGGTGTCATAGGGTGAAGCAGCAGTTTCAACTTTAGCAGTTTGGAAAAGTGCCCGAACAGTCATGATATTCAAATGTCAGCTACTCAAATCCGGATCATCCTATCACTGCTTTGAAACAGTTCGCAAATCTCCAAAACACATGACTTATGATTTCAGTTTGATGAGTAATCATGAACATCATTTCCTCTCAACTTTGAAGAATAAAATGATGCAATTCAACTATATCAACGTCATTTAGGAGAAGAGATGGAAGTTTCCGTACCTCACTAGTGCAAGAAGGCAGAAGGAAGGGGGCAAAAGGTCGAAAGGCTTATACGTCTCAGTTTTGGCTCTGTTATATCATGTCTCGATTCTACCTTTATTGCTTCTAAATTTTCGTTTAAGTCTCGTTAGGGTGGTGGTGAATTTGGAGGAGAAGGAATCAGCCCCCCTTGCAAAGGCAGGGCTGAGGTGGGGTAATAATAACTTGCTGGAAGAGCTGAGTTATAGCAAGCAAGTTAAATGTTGAGCAGCTTACCTTTCTCCAAAATTTCACTAGCTCTTAACACTTCCTGTCTTGCCCATTGATCGGTGGCTAGGATGTCATCTAAGGAAGGATTCGGACAGTTATCTGTTTGATGGTGATCGCATATTTGTTCAATCAGACGCGCAATATCCAAATATCCAATTTTCTCGTCTAAAAATAACGCTACTGCCTGTTCATTTGCCGCATTCAACACGGCTGGCATAGAACCCCCTGCACGTCCTGCGGCATAAGCGAGTTGCATACAAGGATACTTTTGATGGTCAGGTTCCCTAAACGTGAGATTTCCAGCCTTCACCAAATCTAGCTGTTCCCAGTCTGTATAAATGCGATCGGGCCAGGATAACGCATACAGTAGCGGTAAGCGCATATCCGGCCACCCTAGCTGCGCTAAAACTGAGGTATCTTGTAGCTCAATCAACGAGTGAATAATACTTTGGGGATGGATGACAATATCAATGCGATCGTAGTCCATGCCGAAGAGAAAGTGAGCCTCAATCACTTCCAACCCTTTATTCATCAACGTGGCAGAGTCTACTGTAATTTTGCGTCCCATTGACCAGTTTGGATGCTTTAAAGCATCAGCAACAGTAACCTCTGGTAACTTCTCTACAGGCCAATCGCGGAATGCCCCCCCAGAGGCAGTCAGCAGAATCCGCCGCAATCCCCCCGTTGGAACCCCTTGGAGACACTGAAAAATTGCAGAATGTTCTGAATCTGCGGGTAATAATTTGACACCATATTTCTCAACCAGCGGTAGCACAACAGGAGCACCCGCAATTAGAGTTTCCTTATTCGCTAGCGCAATATCTTTACCTGCTTCAATTGCAGCAATAGTTGGTAACAAACCTGCACAGCCAACAATACCAGTCACTACAGTTTCAGCATCCCCGTAACGGGCAACTTCTGTAACCCCAGCTTCACCCGCTAGGAGAATCGGTTGGGGATCGAGGTCAGCTAGTGCTTCTTTGAGTTCTGGTAACTTTTCTTCTATACAGATGGCAGCAATTGCTGGTCGAAATTGCCGAATCTGAGACGCTAACATTTCAACATTACGCCCTGCTGCCAATCCAACAAGCCGGAATTGGTCAGGATACTGAGCAACAATATCTAACGTCTGAGTACCGATAGAGCCGGTGGAGCCTAGGAGAGTAATCGCTTTCACAATGCTTTTAGAATTAGACGCCACTCCACTATAAAATTCTTTGGGTTAATTCTTCGCAAGCTTTCTATGGAAAAAACTTAAGGAGTCTGGGATAGAGCATATTCTACAAGCCTATATTTACGGTATTGTGCCTTTGGGCACTGCTGACAGAATGCGGTTTGGCTTGTTGCCTCATTTGGGGATAAGCAGTGATAGTCCTGGACAGCCTTGTTACCGGAGTAAGCGATCGCATTTTCCCATCTCGCTGGATAGCACATCCATAAAGACTGAAATGACAAAGCAAAAAATCAGCCAAATAGTCAACTCATCTTTGCTGATTGGTGGTGCCTTTCTTCTTTGTGCAGCCTTGGGGATGTTGATTAATCCTAATACGTTTTATAAATTCTTTTCTCCAGTTCAATTAGTCCCCGATCCGATTCCTCCTTCCCAGAGTGTCAGTTACTACTGGGATTTAAAAGGTTATGCGGAGATGGCGTTGAATAATCAATGTATTGCCTTCTACCCTCTCTGGCCGCTCTTGATTCGTACCCTTTTTCATCCTCAGAGTGTAGAGCAAGCAGCTTATGCTTTTTTGGTGCTTTCTGCTGTTCTCTTCTTTATCTCTCTTCCACTGTTAGTGTGGATTTTCAAGAAAGCTTTAAACCACCAAAGCTTAGCGTTTCTCGTGGTTTTAGCATTTTCGCTAAGTCCAATGGCAATTTTTCGAGTCATCGGTTATACAGAAAGTTTCTTTACTATCCTTAGTGCTATTTTTATTTGGTGTTGCTTACGTCAAAGTCGTTTACATGAAACACTTCGACTCGCTTTAGTATTTTGCGTAACGTTTGTTATGTCTTTAACTCGACCGATTTTAATGCCATTTATCTTTTCCTCAATTGCTGCATTGGGAACAATTTATTTATTTGATTGGTTGCGATTAGAACGTCGAAGTAGAAGCAGTCTATTGACAAACGCTCATCATTATGGTGAAGAAATTAAAATTACCATTACCCTTTGCCTTGCCACAGTAATAGGCTATTTACCCTATGGTTTGTTTTGTCTGCATTCGAGAGGAAGCTTTTTTGCTCCGTTCACCGATCAATCGCTTTGGGGTACTAAATTAGGGTTGCATTTAGAACTCTTGCTCTTCCCTAAATCTCCTTTATTTGACTTGTATGGGTTGTATTTCCCGATATTAGTCTTAGTGCTTTCGCTGTTCTTGGTTTACTTCAAGGTTAGAAATGAAGAACCCTTGGTGTGGATTCCTCAGTCGCCGCTGTGGCTGATTTTATTTTTATATCCACCGCTACTTGTAGTAACCTATATAGCTAATTATCTCAGGTTAACGAGTAATACTAATTGGGTGAGGCAAGACGAAATTTCACACCCCCCGTATCAAGGGGGGAGCAATCAAAGAATATGGGACAAAATTAAACCAAATGGGTCTAAGGCATCTAGAGGTGCTAGTTCTCTAACTAAGCTTGTCACATCGGATTTTGCCCAAAGCTTGAGTCATAACTATCTATTTTGGTTTTGTGCCTACTTCGCGGTGTTCCACTCACTTCTAATCTTTTTCACACGCGATCGCCTTTATAGTTTGGGGAGATATAGCTTCGGACTTCCCTTCTTCTTTCTTGCACTGGGATATCTTTGTTGCTGTATTCCGGGTAAAAGAACGAACCTTGCCTTATGGTTGTTTATTTGGGTTAGTGCGATCGCATTAGTTGAACAATGGGTAAATTATGGGCAAAATCAGTGGCTTGGTTGAAATAAGAACAAATTTTGCACTCCAATAAAATAGATTTTCGGTCATTCAGTGGTTGAGAGGAGAGTATGGAATCATCGGCTGACAGTATCAAAGCATCCGGTAACGATACCGAGAAATTAACGAAGGCAAGGTTGATGCCAAAGTCTGTTGGTTGGATGATTTGTGTCAGTGCCTTGATTTTATTTGTGTGTAGCAGTGTGCGCCACGCATTGTTTCAATCATCAGCGTTTGATTTGGGGATTTATGACCAAGTTATTTACCTGATGAGTCAAGGGCAACCCCCCATTTCCTCATTCTTGGGTTTCCATCATCTAGGCAACCATACTGCTTATTCTGTCTATCTGTTGGGTTTGCTGTACAAAATTTACCCGACGATTCACTGGTTGTTTGCGGTGCAAGCCATTGGTTTGTCGTTAGGTGCGCTACCCATTTGGCATCTGGCGCGTCATGCGGGGTTGAATGAGTCACAAGCGACAGCAATGGCAGCAGTGTATTTGTTGTACCCGTTGATTTTCAACCTCAATATTTTTGACTTTCACCCAGAAGTCATGGCTGTCTCGGTAATCTTAGGGGCAGTTTTGGCGGCGCGATTGGGGAAGGTAGGCTGGTTCTGTTGCGCCATCTTTTTTGTGTTGGGATGTAAGGCGGCGCTTTCCCTAACGGTGGTAGCGATGGGAGTTTGGCTGCTTGTCTTTGAGAAGAAACGAGTTTGTGGTGCGATCGCAATTGTCGCGGGTGTCGCTTGGTTTATTATTGCGACTCAAATTATCATTCCTCAATTCAGTGGCACAGAGGCAGCGGCTGTCTTTCGTTATGCCTATTTAGGAGATTCGGTACTGGATATTGCAAAAAATCTCTTATTCAAGCCAAATCTGGTACTAGGAAAAATCTTTTCCCTCGGTACGCTGGAATATTTAGCGTTGTTGCTATCGCCAGTAATTTGGGGACTTTCACCTCGTTATTTGACACCGTTAGTAGCCGCGATTCCGGCGCTAACGATGAATATTCTTGCGGCTTATCCCTATCAACGGGATTTAATTCATCAGTATTCTCTGCCAGTCTTACCCTTTCTTTTGTTGTCGGTAATTGCAACGCTGGCAGCGGGTAAAGGCTTGTTACGCAACAAACGAGAGATCATACTTTGGTCGTTGGTAGCATTTTTAGCGTTAGCGAAGTTTGGTTATTTCTGGAGTCGGTATTTGCGTCCGATTGAGACTTGGCAAGCTACAAAAGATGCGATCGCATTAGTAAAAACAAAAGAAGGTGTTTTAGCATCAGCTCATATTGCCCCTCATCTTACTCACCGTACCTTAATCAAAGCAGCTTTTCCCGGTTCAGAGTCAGCAGACTTAAATCAGTTTCGGTATGTCGTACTCAATGTACGTTACCCTGGCTTGGGGCTGCCGATGGAAGTTGGGACAACTTTGGTAAAGCGGCTTAGTCAAACGCCAGAGTTTCGGTTGAGTTATCAGCGGGATGATGTATTTGTGTTTGAAAAGGTTGCTGATTCATAGTTCCGTAAGTGTCAAATCTGCCTTCAAGCGTGTTTAGAACAATCAGCAGAATCAGGAAAAATTAGGAAGTTGAACTACTTGAGCAACACAACTACATCGAGTTGAGCCGTAACGCGCTAATTGTCCATCAATAATCACCCGAAAATGATGCAAAGTCTTTTAGAATATCGATACAGTAGTTGTTAAAACACTCAATGCTTGGGTTGGTAAGGATGATGTTCCATCCAGTGTCGAGCAATATCCAGACGGCGGCAAATCCAAACCTTGTCATGCTTCTGGACATAATCGAGGAAACGCGCCAACGCCGCTGTACGCCCAGGACGCCCTGCTAACCGTGCGTGCAACCCAACCGACATCATTTTTGGTGCTGTCTCTCCTTCCTGGTAAAGCACATCAAACGCATCTTTGAGATAAGTAAAGAAGTCGTCTCCACTGTTGAATCCAGGTGCAACGCAGAACTTCATATCGTTGTTGTCTAGAGTGTAGGGAATTACTAAGTGCGGCTTCCCCTCGACTTCTACCCAGTAAGGTAAGTCATCGTTATAGCCATCGGAGTCGTAAAGAAAGCCACCCTCTTCAACAACTAAGCGACGGGTATTAACACTAGGCGCATAACGACAGTACCAACCAAGAGGACGTTCACCCGTTAGTTTCTGTAAGGACTCAATCGCCCAACGCATTTGTGCGCGTTCCTCGACTTCACTCATGTTTTGGAAGCCAATCCAACGCCAACCATGACAACAGATATCATATCCAGCTTTTGCGATCGCATCTGCTGCTTCTGGATTTCGCTCTAACGCCAGTGCCGCACCAAATACAGTAATGGGAATATTTTGTTGAGCAAATAAGCGCATCAACCGCCAAAATCCTGCCCGACTCCCATACTCATAAACCGACTCAACAATTAAGTCTCGCCTCCCCGATTCCATCGAAGCACCAGGCACTTCCCAAAGATACGTTTCTGAGCGATTATCACCATCAGGAATCGAGTATTCTGACCCTTCTTCATAGTTCATCACAATTTGCAGGGCAAGGCGAGCGCCTCCAGGCCATTTTGGATCAGGTGGGTTTGCCCCATAGCCAATTAAGTCACGCGGGTAAGGCTGGGTCATGAGATCAGTAGATGAACACGAGTTGACAGTAACTATAATTGCATCTCTGGTGCTGTAAGCTGTTGGCAAATTCATTGCTGTAGGGGCCAATGGCATTCATTGGTGTCAACTTAAGACCCGCTCATTGGTTTGGCTGACCATATTATTTGTTTTCTATTGGTATTGATTCATCAGTCGTTGCACCTGAATCTGCACATCTTGAAAGGCAAGAGGAGACACAACCCCAGTTCTGAAGGTTTGTTCGGTGGTGTAGCGCCCGTTCTCTAAGTCTCGAAAGACTGTAAGTTCCTTATCTTTAAGATTTACTACCCAATATTCAGCAATACCTGCTTCGCCATAGACAGCTTTTTTCTCGTTCAGGTCTTTGCTGAGAGTAGTGTTTGAGAACTCAATTAGCCAAAAAATGTCATCTGGATAGGGATGGTGTTCTAGATAGACTGCTCCCAGTGGTTTAACAATTGCCAAATCTGGGGCGGGTTCGGAGTCATGGGGCAGGGTGATGGGGTGCGCCTCGCGGATTTTGACCCGATTGCCCAGCAATGTCCGCAAATAATCGCCAACTTCACTGTTGTAGTAGGCGTGGGGTTCTCGCTCTGGCGGCATAACTACAAGATCTCCGCGCAATAGCTCGACGGGTTGATCGTCAAACAGCCCAGCATCAATCGCCCGGTGATAGCGTTCAATTGTCCATTTGTAGGTGGTAACAGTCATGGCTTGTAAGCGGATCTTATTCATTTTTTTGAATGAATAGCTGACTCAGCCGTTTTAATATTCCTAAAACTGTATACGAATCATTACCCCGCCTTAACGTAAATTCATCCGATAACGCATACAGTGGAACCTCTTGCTGAATCATTTTAAGAAAAATAAAATTACTTCCATTCGTTACCAAACCAAACAGAGGCTTTTCAGGTTGAGGACTTGCCAACATATAAGCTAAAGCCTGCGGAATTCCTGGCTCTAGAGACAGTCCTGGGCGTTTCGACTCAATGACAATTACCCAAAACCGATCTTGCAACACCAAAACATCAATCTTGCCTCGGATAACAACCTCTTCATCCTGCTCAACAATCTCTACTGATTCCTCACTTTGGCTGTAAAACGGTGCCAGATAAAAGCCCGCTAAATCCAACAGGGGTGATAGCACGACCATTTTGACCATATCCTCTAGCATTGGACGCATGGTTAAGTTGAGATAGCTCTCCTTAACCCGATCTAATCGCTGCCTTTCTCCATCAGTTAGTTCAGGTAATTCCCCTTGCCATTCCTGAAAAAATTGCTCGTCTTCAGACCGCCTTAACTTAAACTTTTTTACTAAATCATATAATGTTACTTTCTCAGCCTGAATGACCTGAACCATAAACCTCATCCTACTTCTTTTGAGATGAAGCATAACTCAACTACTGAAGAAACACATCCAACCCCTGACACGTCTCATCCCGTTCTGTCTCAATCTCCTGCCAACTTAACAACAACTTGGTATGACTGAACAGCCTTTTGATAGCGTCGCACCGTTTATTCAGGAATACATCTACACACAAGGCTGGACTGAATTCAGGCAAGTTCAAGTCGAAGCTTGCCGCATTATTTTTGATACAGATGCTCACCTTTTACTAGCAGCAGGAACCGCCTCAGGTAAGACAGAAGCAGCTTTTTTGCCAGTCCTAACTCGGCTTCACAAAAACCCATCTACAACAATTGGCGTACTCTACATCGGACCCATTAAAGCGCTAATTAACGACCAATTTGAACGCCTCAACGACTTACTCAAACAAGCTGATATTCCAGTTTATGCTTGGCATGGCGATGTCTCACAACGCCGCAAACAACAGCTACTCAAAAATCCCAAAGGTGTACTACAAATTACCCCAGAATCCTTAGAAAGCTTACTTATTAATAAAACCAGTGAACTTAGTCAACTATTTGGAGATTTACAATTTGTCGTTATTGATGAAATTCATGCTTTCATGGGTTCTGAACGGGGTTGTCAGATTCTCAGCCAATTGTCACGCCTCTCTCGATTCATTAAAACTCCACCGCGCCGGATTGGCTTATCAGCCACGTTGGGCGATTACTCACTAGCAGAGAAGTGGCTATGTTCAGGAACCAATAGAGCCGTTATTATTCCTAAAATTCAGGGTGGGCAACGAAAAGTGCAGTTAGCTTTAGAACACTTCTACCGTTCCCCTGAACCTGATGATGAAGCGTTCAATGATTCTTACTACAACTACATTTTCGACAACAGCAAATCTCGAAAGTGCTTGATTTTTGCTAACAATCGTACTGAGACAGAATCAGTTATCGCTAAGCTGCGTCAAATTGCGAAAACAAAAGGATTACCAGATATTTACCATGTTCATCATGGCAGCATTTCTGCTTCACTTCGAGAATCAGCGGAGGAAGCCATGCGTGAGGCTTCAACACCTGCTGTTACAGCTGCAACCGTTACTTTAGAGTTAGGCATTGATATTGGTCAACTTGAACGAGTAATTCAGCTAGATGCACCCCTTTCTGTTTCTAGTTTTTTACAACGCTTGGGACGTACTGGGAGACGGGGGAGTCCTGCTGATATGCGCTTTGTCTGCACTGAAGTTGAGCCATCTGGTGAAGAATCCTTACCTGAGAGAATTCCATGGCAACTCTTGCAGTGTATTGCCATCATCCAGCTTTATATAGAAGAACGTTGGATTGAACCCATTGAGCCGATTCGGTATCCCTTTAGCTTGTTGTATCACCAAACAATGAGCATCTTACTAGGGATGGGAGAACTCTCACCGGCTGCCCTCGCTCAAGAGGTTTTAAGCCTGCCTAGTTTTGCGGCAATTACACGAGCAGATTTTCGGCAACTGCTACGTTACCTGATTGATATTGACCATATTCAACAGACTGAAAACGGTGGACTAATTATTGGTTTAACTGGCGAACGGATTGTCCGAAATTTTCACTTTTACGCTGTCTTTCCAGACAATGTAGAATATGTTGTCCGGGATGAATCAGGAGAAATTGGCAGTATTGCAATGCCTCCTCAGCGAGGAAATCGGTTTGCCTTGGCAGGGAGAAGCTGGGAAGTTTTGGATATTGATACCAAACGAAAAGCTGTCTTTGTTAAGCAAGCCGATGGGAGTGCTAGTATTTCCTGGCAAGGTGGTAGTTGCAGCATTCACACCAAAATTCTGGAACGGATGCGAAAAGTTTTAATTGAAGACACGCAATATCCTTACTTGCAAACTAAAGCAAAAGAACGCCTAAAAGCAGCGCATCAACTTGCAAAAGTAGAGGGATTGGCACAAGAGAATATCCTGTGTATTGATGAGAGAATCTGCTGTATTTTTCCTTGGATGGGAACAGTTGCCTATCGCACCTTGGAACGGTTACTCAATTTTGTTGTCAGGGAGTCTTTAGATATCAGAAGTATTAAAGGTAAATCACCTTATTATCTGATAATAAAATTGGGACATGAGAGAGTAGAAGAGATTCGCCAGGAAATTTTTAACTTATGTAATAAAGGATTGACGGAAGATGATTTAGTTACTGCTGAAGAAGCGCCAAAACTCCAAAAATATGATGAATTTATTCCTAACAACTTGCTTCGCAAAGCTTTTGCACTTGATTATCTAGATGTAGCGGAACTCCGACAACTTCTCAATAAGTGGTAGCTGTTGGCAAGAGGTAGTTCTTGTGGGAGTTACTATTCAGTGATAGTTAAATTTTAATCGCTACATAGCAGAGGAATTAAGGACGGGAACCGCTTCAATATTTAATGCTTTCTTAGCATCTTCTAATCGAGCAAGCGCAAAGTCCATCTCTCGGTTAGGTTTGCAACGCTCTAAAAGAGTATTCAGAACAATTTCAAATCTGGATGCTACTGACTCAACTTGCTCCGAGGAATCTGAAGAAACGCTGCTTGCTTTGGAGTAGTCAGTTCGCTTGTACCCAATTTGTTCGCCTCGCTTAAGTGACAGTCCTGCCCAATCACGGGACTCTTCTAAATACGCGATCGCTTCATGGACTTGGGCATCTAATAGATATGTCCGTAAAATGATGTCAAATAGTTGAACAAACTCAAATTCAATTTTTAGGATTTGAGCAAGTCCTTCTTGCGTTTGCTGTGGATATCTAGACAGGCGCTCCCGCAACGCTTTAGCTTCTTGTGTAAATTCTGACATAAGCCGGATAAAACTTTTGAATGAAAAAAATCAGCGACTTTTGAACCGGCACCCTACACCATATAGTCTATCAAAATACCCATTGAGACTGTGATGAAAATCAACATAAGCTTATGAAAACACTTAGAGAAATTAAGAGGAAGCGATTTCTTGTCCTCTCCTTAAATCCGGAAGATTAAATAAATTTTATACATTCACTCTCGTAAGGTATTGAAAGCGAACTCGTGTTCTAGACTGCCGTCTTTGCCAGTTCTTTAGGTAGACGGCGAGGCACATCATAGGTTAAAAAATCATAGGCTAATTTCGTTGGTGGGAAAATTGCTCGTGCTTCCTCCAGCAAGTCATCCAACATAATTGCATTTCCCGGAGCGTAGCGCGGACTGAAGTGTGTCATAATTAGCTGCTTTACCCCAGCACTTAGAGCAACTTGTGCTGCCATTGTTGAAGTAGAGTGCAAGCGGTCAAAGGCGAGTTGGGCATCTTGGTGAGCAAACGTGGCTTCGTGAATCAGAACGTCAGCATCACGGGCAAGTTCTACTGCATTATCACAATAGACCGTATCAGTACAATAAACGAACTTACGCCCAATTTCTGTTTCTCCACACAGTTCAGAACCTTGAATTTGCCGACCATCTGGCAAGGTTACTGTTTCACCGCGCTTCAGCTTGCCGTAAAGAGGCCCTGAGGGAATTCCTAATTCAGTAGCTTTTTCTACGTCAAAACGTCCCGGTCGGTCTTTTTCCTCGACTCGGTAGCCAAAAGCTGGAACACGATGTTTGAGGCTACGGCAGCTAACGATAAACTCGCTGTCTTCGTAGACTACACCTGGACTAACTGTATGAACCTGGACGGGGTAAGAAAAATGGGTTTGGGAGTACTTTTTACCAGCCCGAAGGTAGTCATCTAAATCCGCTGGCCCGTAAAGATCAATCCGATCTGTGTTTCCTGCCAGTCCACAGCTTGCTAAGAGTCCCATCAACCCATAGATGTGATCACCGTGCATATGGGTGATGAAAATTCGGCTGATCTGACTGACCTTGAGGTCACTACGCAGCAGTTGGTGTTGGGTACCTTCACCACAGTCAAACAGCCAGATTTCCGCACGCTGAGGTAGACGGAGGGCAACGCTGGAAACATTACGCGATCGCGTTGGGACTCCAGAGCTTGTTCCTAAAAAAGTAATTTGCACAGGCGTTGACAACTTCACACAGGTCAGGGAATCAATCTCCCATCCCTATACTACATACTACACAGCAGCACTCTAGAACAGTTTTGTTGATTTTCCTAACTGTCTGTCGCGGAGAGGGTGATGCGGTGTTGGGGTGATGGGGTGATGAGGTGAAAAGCTCCAACGTTTATGTGTATTGCATCCCAATCTCCCCCACCTCCCCACCTCCCAAACTCCTCATCTATCTTGGGGAACATGCCTGACCTCTAGATCATCTAGATGAAAACTGAAGTTAGTGTTGACGCAATCAGTACTAAACGTGCTAAATGTATCCCAGGAATCTCTATAGGAGTATTACCCTAGATAGAGTCCATCGGTATGTTTAACCATGGCAACAACAATTAACTCAGATGAGTTTTCTCTATTCACGTCATGACTAATTAGTCCAGCAGTGGCTTGGAGCGAAATTCAATCAAATGTCGTTAATCCAAATATGAGACTAGTAGCGCTAGGAAGTTTTAAAGATGGCATCTAGACATTTCTCTGTCTCTCTTATGTCTTTGCTGAAGCAGATGATTTTACTGGGAGGGCGTCATTGGTGGCTCTCTTTTTTACTGTGGATTGTCCTAGTTGGTCCCGCGCAAGCGGCGATGGAACTACGGGTGGCCATTAAAGATGGTGTCAGCAGGGTGCAAGTGGGTAGTTCGACCAATGCTGTTGTCCGCGATAGTGCTGGTCAGCCAGTCGGAGAACTAGAAGCAATGAATGCCTTCAGCGCTCAAGGTGGGGGAGGTAATGTCGCTTTGGGACAGTGGCGATCGCGATCGCTTTGGGTTGAACCGGCTGGCGACGGTTATGTTTGGATTGGCGATCGCTGGTATCGGGGACGGACTCAACTGGTTCCGACTAGTAAGGGACTCACTGCGGTTAACCATGTCAATTTAGAACACTACCTCTATAGTGTTCTCGGAGCAGAAATGAGTCCTAGTTGGCCTCTAGAAGCCCTGAAAGCCCAAGCTGTTGCCGCTCGTTCGTTCGCCCTTCATAAGCGTTCATCAGGGACTAGTGCCTACGACGTTACCAACACAACATCGTCGCAAGTTTATAAAGGGATAGAAACCGAAGCGCAAAGCACACATCAGGCAGTTAACGCAACAGCAGGACAAGTAATGACTTATGGTGGCAAAGTTATCCTCGCCGCTTTTCACTCCTCTTCTGGAGGACATACAGAAAATGTAGAAGATATTTGGACACAACCATTACCCTATCTGCGGGGTGTCGCGGATTATGACATGGGCGCACCTGTCTTCCAATGGACAAAAAGCTTCTCCCAAGGTGAGATGAGCCGCTTGATTTCTGGTGTTGGCAATGTGGTATCTATGACACCAGAACGCAATACTCCTCGAGGCCGAGTCGTCACAATGAAAGTACAAGGCGATCGCGGCACAAAGCGGGTAAGCGGTAATGATTTACGCAGCGCCTTGGGCTTGAGAAGTACACTATTTGCCGTTTCTTCAACGGGTAGTGGTTTCCAAATTGATGGTCGTGGTTATGGACACGGACTTGGTTTGAGCCAATGGGGGGCGCACAATTTAGCCGCGCAGGGTACCAACTACCAGCAAATTTTGGGTCACTATTACCAAAGTGCGACTCTTGCCCAGCTTCAGGCAAATTAACTATAACGGTTCTCAATTCAGTGAGATAAATGTGTAGGGGCGCACCCCAAGAGCGCCCTTATCGTGATGTGTATTCGCTCTAAAAAGCGATCGCGTTCCAGAAAACCTGACGCAAAATGCCAACTAACTTGTCAGCACAGCATGATTTACCAGGTCGGTAAGCTCATAGTAGTTACTACTGCATTCGCAGTTACTAATAACTTTACAAAAAACGATTAACAGAACTTGATGCCATTTTAATTTAACTTTTTTATGCATCGCTCTAATTACTCATTTACCAATTTTGTCAAAAACTGGATTACCTGTTTTTTCATATTAGTGACTGTTATCGTCACTCTCTTATCTCTAGCAGGCTATCTGGGAAAACTCAACGTCTATCTAGAAATAATCAGTAACTTCAAATTTCAATATCTACTAGTTGCATTTTGTTCTTTTATCTTCTTTAGGCTAACTCGCTGCAAAAAGTGGTGGATAGTAAGCTTGTTTTGCCTATCAATTAACTTGACAGAAGTCGCCCCTTGGTATTTTCCCAAACTTGGAGTTAGTCATCAAAGTTCAGGTCAATCGATGCGGCTGTTTCTGTCAAATGTTTTGTTTTCCAATACTCGGTACGCTGATGTTATCTCCCTGGTGAGAGAAGAAAAACCTGCGATCGCTGTGTTTTTGGAAGCGACTAGCCCTTGGCCCGAAGAGTTGAACGTTTTACAGGATATTCTGCCCTATCATATCGGTGCAAAGAAACTTGAAATCGAAGTATATAGTAGTCTTCCTCTGGAAAACACCTCAATTCAGTTATACGGAGAGAAGCGGGGCAATGTCATATCCGATTTAACGATTCAAGGGAAAGCCGTCTCAATAATTGCGAGTCATGCTAATCCACAATTAGTTTTTGGTAGCCAAGGTTATGAGTGGCGAAATAGACATTTGGAAGAAGGTATTGGTGATTATGTGGCGCAACTCAAAAAGCCAGTTGTGTTAATTGGCGATTTGAATGCTACTATGTGGTCGCCCCACTATAAAAGTATGATTCAGCGATCTGGTTTGCGTAATACTCGTGCTGGTTTTGGAATTTTACCAACTTTTGGACCATTACTACCTTGGGGAGGTATTCCTATAGACCATTGTTTAGTCAGTCCAAAAATTAAGGTTTTGAATACTAGAACGGGCAAGGAGGTTGGTTCCGATCACCTCCCTTTAGTTACAGATTTAGTCATTCCTGTCTCGTGATTAACTACTGATACAGCGAGGCAAGATAATTGAGTGATTCACCGACGACTCGACAAGTTCGGCAATCTGGCAAAATTGTCCCACCCATTCGTTCATAAAAAGCGATCGCTGGTTCGTTCCATTGGGCAACATTCCAGTCCAAGCGCCCACAACCCCGCATCACTCCCAACTGAGCCACATAACTCATCAGGGCTTTACCAATGCCCATCCCTCTGTATTCAGCTAAGACAAATAAATCATCTAGATGAATACCTACTTGTGTCATGTAAGTTGAATAATTAGAAAAAAACGTCGCAAACCCAACAACTTGACCCGAAGATTCCGCCAAGATTGCCTCAATATGAGGTCGTTCTCCAAAGAGATGGGCTTCTAAAGTAGCTGCATTTCCAGTGATAGCATGAGGGATATTTTCATACTCTGCTTTCGTGTGAATTAGCTCAAATAATGTAGAAACATCAGCAGGTGTGACTGGACGTACAAGGAATTGAGACGAAACACTTGACATGACTAGATTCCTCCTAAGATTTGAATTTATTTACTTTGCTGAAAAACATTGAGTGAAATTTTATTAAGGCTGAGCAAGCCAAAAAAAAGCTGATGGCTGATAGCTGACCGCTAACTGCTATGCTCCGAACTTCGACACTTGCAGCTAAACGCTATTAGCCCAAACTCAACAACAACCCAACTCCAACCAGCGAAATAAGAACACCGACAAATGCTCTTAGGCTTACTACTTCGCCCATCCAAATGACAATCGGTAGCACAAACAAAGGACTAGTAGCGCTTAGGGTTTGGGCAATGCCTGCTGCTGTGAATTTGAGTGCTGTTTGTTGTAGCCAAATTCCTAAGAAAGTTGAGGCAAAAGCTGCAAAAATTACAGCGCCTAGTATCCGACTTAATGACTTATCTCTATCTGTTACTAAGGGTTTGATCCAGAGTCCAATCGGATAGCGCTTGACCAACAGCCATAAAACAATGACGAGCAACGCCCCGAAGAGCCTTAGCAGCACACTCCACAAGGGACTGATATTGGTTTGAACAAAGGCTTGTCGGGATAAAACAGCACCAATTGCTTGTCCCACAGCAGATAGTAGACCGCAGATGATGCCCCAGACTGGTATTGAGGTTGCACTTTTTCCTCCGGTCGAGGCTAAACTGGACACCCCTGGTACTCGTTCAGTCACTACCCAAGCAACACCCAGAATTACCAATAAAATGCCGCACCAAGCGATCGCACTTAGCTTTTCTTGCAGAAAGATGGTAGACAGAAGTGCTGCTGTTGGTGGGTCTAATGTTTTTATTAGTAACGTCCGTCTTGCTCCCAATTGTTTGAGTGCTTCCAGAAAGAACGTATCT
Organism: Microcoleus sp. FACHB-SPT15; assembly: GCF_014849525.1. NCBI lineage: Bacteria > Bacillati > Cyanobacteriota > Cyanophyceae > Oscillatoriales > Microcoleaceae > Microcoleus > Microcoleus sp. FACHB-SPT15. The sequence goes on from NZ_JACJNU010000047.1 coordinate 174,600, forward strand.
GCTAAACCGATTCCCACAACACCACTCAGGAGAAGGAGGTAGAGGGGTAAAGGGGAGGCAGTGGGGGTAGTTATGCCTTGTAAGAGGAGAGTTGGAATTAAAAATGCGATCGCTACCACCGTCTTAATCAGATTCAACTCCAACGCTGGAATCCTGGCTCCGGCATGAGTGTAAATCACTGAACCTAACGCCCACAAGCAAGCGGCACTAAGGGCTGCTAGTTCTCCCCAAAAACTTATGGATTCAACGTGAGGCAAGCTAAACATGAACGAGAGATAACGCATTTCTCTCACTCTAGGGGAGGTGATTATAGATGTCCAATATATATTTGAGGGCTGATTTATATAGAATTTGTATAAATAGAAAAGCCAGTCATGGAACTTCGACACCTCTACTACTTCGTTGCTGTTGCCGAAGAATTGCACTTTAGTCGTGCTGCACAACGATTGCACATTGCCCAACCTCCCCTTAGCCAGCAAATCCGCAGTTTAGAAGAGGAATTAGGCGTGCAGCTATTTGAGCGCACCAAGCGTCGGGTTGAGTTAACGGATGCAGGGCAAGTATTTTTGCAGCAAGTGCGTCCAACGCTTAGGCAGATTGAAGAGGCAGTTCGCTCAGCACAGCGAGCCAACCGTGGGGAAATCGGTCGCTTAGTTGTTGGGTTTAATAGTTCTGCAACTTATAGTGTTTTACCGAAGATTCTTCGTGTCTTTCGAGAACGCCGTCCTGATGTGGAACTGGTTTTGCATGAACTTACTACCAGTCAACAGCTAGAACGGTTTCACCACAACCAAATTGATACAGGTATTCTTTACTTACCTGTTGAAGAGAGTAGTTTGAATATCCTGTCGGTTTTGAAAGAACCTCTGGTTATTGCTCTGGCTGAAACTCATCCCCTGGCAACTCAACCACAAGTCTCAATTCTGTCACTGATTAATGAGCCTTTTATTTTACCTCCCCACCATCTGGGAGCAGGACTTTACAGCCAAATTATCAGTCTATTTCAACAAGCCGGTTTTACTCCGAAAGTCGCGCAAGAGGCGATTTTGCTTCAAACTGCTGTCAGCTTAGTCGCTGGAGGAATTGGTGTTGCGATCGTTCCTGCTTCTGTTCAAAATTTGCAACGAACAGGGGTTGTTTATAAGTCGATGCAGGAACAGCCCCCAGAAGTGGAGATTGCTGTAGTCTGGCGACGGAATGACTCATCCCCGGTTTTGCAGAAATTTCTCCATGTGGTTAGCGAGATAACTGATAAATCTAGGACTTAGGGGAAACTAGGCGTTGGTTATGGGATGATTACGATTTAAAAAACAGATATTACTTATTAGCTTGTTGTCATTTCAATAATTGAAATCTCTCCTAAGAAAGATTATTAATTTTAACCGATATAGCCAGTCTAAATGAAATGTGAAAAGGCATCGTACTTCTCAAAGTTAGGAAAGTTGAAGAGTTTCAGCTCAGCAAACATCTGAAAAAGGCGTTTAACAATGTTAAAGT
>NZ_JACJNU010000048.1:0-36074 GCF_014849525.1 Microcoleus sp. FACHB-SPT15
TCTTGCCAAATGTTTCAGGATTTGTAACTCTACATCCATTGCCCTACCTACAATGCACGAGGTTTACAGTATTTATTTCTTCATTCTAATTCTCGGAGAGTGACAGAAGAGGGATATCACTACTGCTACTGGCGAGAAACTGATCATCAGGGGTGAAGGCTACAGAAAAAACGTTTTCTGTATGTTGAGAGAATGTCTTGAACGGTTCCCCACTATCCAGATTCCACAATTTAACTTTCCGTTACAGTTAATGAGTTTGAAATATTCCAGGAGATATTCAAATGACTTTAGAAGAAATGAATCTGGAAGAAAATCTAGAGATGGAGCTAGAAGACAAACTTTCATGTCTTACGGCTGACCTGGTTGAATTTGAGAGTAATAGCCTGTTTCTTGAGCGCCTTTTCTCAGAAGAAGTAGGTAAATGGATAGAAATAGAATCATTGTGCAGTGGTCTTCAAGAAATTGAAAGTCAACTTGAGGAATTAAAAGAATTATTCGTAGCTTGCTGCCCCGAAGGGGCTGGAACCTTGCGAGTAACTTCGCTGGATTACCCGGACGCGGCTTGTGGAGAAGGCTTCTGTCTGATTATCTTCTTTGTAGAAGCCTTGCACTGGAGCAATCTAGCACTCTACAACAAACAGCTTTTCTTAAGGAAGTTGTCTCGGCAAACTTCGTTGTCGGCATGAGTTCTTAGCTTGGATATATCTTAGAGCGATATCACAAACCAGCAGGAAATATTTTTGTACAAGCTGAAAGAATAGTTCGACCAGCTACAGCAGATGAGATACCGTAGAGATTATGTATAGTGAACAACTATCTTTAAATACAGATCAGCTTCTCAACTTCCAGCAGTGGAAAAAATCAAACAGCAGCGATTTTTCCCTCTGGGACAAGCGTTAAAACAGATGTGGGAAAGTCGCTTGAAGTCACTTTATCCCGATCGCCGTTTTGAAGTGTGCTGTAATCGGGATGACTACACTGTTGTTGTGATGTTCTATCAGCTACGCACCAACTCCTAACAGCGTAAGAGTTCACATCTGCCTATTAAGATTTGCATACTTGCTCAAAACCCGCCTAAACCCAAGTGATACAATCCTCAACCATAGCTAGGGGTGCCTGAATAACCAGGCTGAGATAGTCCCTTAGAACCTGAGACTGGGTAATACCAGCGGAGGGAAGCTGTTTTTAGAGGAACACTATATGCGGACTGAATGGATCGCCAAGCGAAGCGGCGAGAGCAATGTGTCTCAGATGCACTATGCTCGTCAGGGTGTGATTACAGAAGAAATGCACTACGTTGCTCAGCGGGAAAACCTGCCACCTGAGCTGATTCGAGAGGAAGTGGCACGGGGACGAATGATTATCCCTGCCAATATCAATCACACGAACCTAGAACCAATGTGCATTGGTATTGCCTCAAAATGTAAGGTGAATGCCAATATCGGAGCCTCCCCCAACTCTTCCAATCTGGATGAAGAGGTCGATAAGCTGAAACTCGCGGTGAAGTACGGTGCTGATACCGTCATGGACTTGTCCACCGGCGGCGGCAACTTGGATGAGATTCGCACAGCAATCATCAATGCCTCACCTGTGCCAATTGGGACAGTGCCAGTGTACCAAGCCCTAGAAAGTGTCCACGGTACGATTGAAAAGCTCACCCCCGATGACTTTCTCCATGTAATTGAGAAACACGCCAAGCAGGGGGTAGATTATCAAACCATCCATGCGGGGATTTTGATTGAGCATTTGCCCTTGGTGAAAAACCGCCTCACGGGAATTGTCTCTCGCGGTGGCGGTATCCTAGCCCGGTGGATGCTGCATCACCACAAGCAGAACCCGCTCTACACCCACTTCCAAGACATCATCGAAATCTTCAAAAAATACGATGTCTCCTTCAGTTTGGGAGATTCACTGCGTCCTGGTTGTACCCATGATGCTTCTGATGCCGCTCAACTAGCGGAACTGAAAACTCTTGGACAATTGACTCGTCGCGCCTGGGAACATGACGTACAGGTGATGGTAGAAGGCCCAGGTCATGTGCCGATGGATCAGATTGAGTTTAATGTCAAAAAGCAGATGGAAGAGTGTTCGGAAGCACCCTTCTATGTGCTAGGGCCACTGGTAACGGATATTGCCCCTGGTTATGACCACATCACCTCTGCAATTGGTGCAGCAATGGCTGGGTGGTACGGTACGGCAATGCTCTGCTATGTGACACCGAAGGAACACTTAGGTTTACCTGATGCAGAAGACGTGCGAAATGGCTTGATTGCCTACAAAATTGCCGCTCATGCAGCAGATATTGCACGGCAGCGTCCGGGGGCACGCGATCGCGATGACGAACTCTCTCGCGCCCGCTACAATTTCGACTGGAACCGCCAGTTTGAACTCTCCCTCGACCCCGATCGCGCACGGGAATATCACGACGAAACTTTGCCAGCCGATATCTACAAAACCGCTGAATTCTGCTCAATGTGCGGTCCAAAATTCTGCCCCATGCAGACCAAAGTTGATGCCGATGCTTTGACAGAACTAGAGAAATTTCTCGCTAAAGAAGCCGTCGGTCAGAGCTAAAACTCCCTAGGACTTCTAGGCAAAAAATTCACATCATCTTGCCTAAGATTCTTTAGTGAATCACACTTGCGGCAGATGGGTGAGTTACCTAGAAGTCCTTAGAGTCGTACAATTCCCCTAAGCTTGATAGGCTAACTAGCCTTGAGACGACTCAACTTTTTCAACCTAACTTTTTTCAACCAAAAGCCGTGGCTTTAAGCTGATATCTGTCTCCAGCGCTCCTGAATGTCTGCAATCGAAAACACAGCTTGAAACTTCAAGCCTGCTGCCTGGTAAAACTCAACTCCTCCTTGCTGTCGGTCTACCAGCGCAATCACCTCCTCTACTTTATAACCAGCATTTCTAAGACGCTCTACAGCTTTCATTGCCGACTGCCCTGTGGTGACGACATCTTCCAAAACCACCACCTGCGCTCCCTCTGGTAGAGTTGGTCCTTCAATATATGCCATCGTGCCATGCCCTTTCGACTCTTTACGAACAATGAGCGCAGGGATTGGTCGGTTTTCTAATGCAGAAATAACACTAACCGCACTTACAATTGGGTCTGCTCCTAAAGTCAAGCCAGCAACCGCATTGGTATCACTCGGCAATAGGGATAAGAGCAAACGCCCAACAGCTAATGCTCCTTGAGGATGGAGTGTTACCTGCTTGCCATTAATGTAATAAGAACTGCGTTGCCCTGAAGAGAGAACAAAATCACCTTCTTTGTAAGCTAGTTCGCAAAACAAATCCAGTAATAACTGGCGCAGGGAGGTTAAATCAGTTGAGAGGTCTAGGTAGAGGATTTGGTAAATTTTGTCAATCATTAAGTTACAGCAAATAAAATTTAAGAATCAGCAAACGCCGAAAATTTAGCCAATACTATACTTAACTCAAATATCAGATAGTATTGAGAAAAAGTGTGGGTGAGTAATTATGCAAGTACCGTTGAAAAAGTTGCTCAGTGCCTTATTTGTTGCTGCTGCTTCCAGTGTATTGGCTTCTGCTGCCACAGCACAAACTAACACAGCACGATTTCAGCCGATTCGTATCGAGACAATTCCAGAGACTTTTAATCGCGCTTTTTTCAACGATTCTGGAGACTTTTACACTAACCGTTCAACCGGGCGTCAAATTGATTTCCTTATTGGTCCTGGACTACCAGGGAACGCGGCTTTTCCAGAGATTGAAATTGAGCGAGATGCCGCACTCATCAACACTATTTATACCTCTGCAATTTATCAGCAGGGTGCTACTGGTCCCGTGCTTCGTACTCCTGATCTACCGAATCCATACAATACTAGCGTTCTAGTACTGCCTATAACTCCTGGTCGTTTCGGCAGCCCGGTGGAGGGGAGTGAATTTTTCTTAGAAACACTGCCACCTCAGTAACTCGGTTGTAATGGTTATGAAAGGGGCGAGCTTCTAATCCAGGGTGCAGGAGTTGAACCTGCCTTGGGCGAATTATGAGTTCGCTGCCTCAACCGCTCGGCCAACCCTGGTTACTGTTCACTTACTATTGTAAGCTGAGTCGGGTAACAGAAAGCAGCTAATGACAATGCCTAGTTTCGGGAAAGCCTTCATCAAGTCATAAAATTAAGTAACATGCCTGTCTCTTTAAAGAGATTGAGCCTGTTAGAACACAGTGATTGACTAGCTTCCAGATGCAGCAATTTTTAAAGGTTGCCTTCTCATTCTTAAGGAAATCCAACTCAAGAGAGTTGACTTTTTTGGAATAAATGCTAGAACAGACATCTAAAGCAGCGACGGCTTGTTTGTTGCGGCATCAAGTCATGCTAACTAATGGTTCTTGTGTCAAATGGCTGTGAGCTGTAAAACAGGTATAGCCTACAGTCAAGTTGTGCGGCAAATTGAAGTAAATTAAATCACTGATGAAACTAAACTCAACTGTAGCGCTTACCTTAATTTTGCTGGCAATGATGTTAGGTGCTGGATTTGTGAGCGCCGTGTGGGGATTTACGGTTGGTCATGAAGCTCTTAAAGGCGTTACCCAGCCTGACGTTCGACCAACCAAAAAACTGGCGGACAACCAGAATGCTGCTTCTGGCAAAGAAGGGGTAGCAATTTTGCGCGAAGAGGATATCTTACTCAACGTTAAGGAGTACATCAAAAACAAGGGCGAAAGCTCTAAGCCAACCGATAAGGAGGATGAGCAAGCGAAGAACACTGAGACTAAGGAAGCTCAGGATAAGCCTTCGCCTGAATCCTTGACGACTCAGGCATCATTTACCAGTACCAATTCTGATCTAAAGTTACCGATTAAATCTCAGGATCGAGGGGTGACACTGGAGGTAAATTCTGCTACTCAGCAGGGAGGTTCTTTATTGCTGAATGTTAGCTTGAAGAATGAAGGGTCTGATGCAGTACGGTTTCTTTACAGTTTTCTGAACGTTACAGATGACCAGGGTCGTGCGCTCAGTGCGATTACAGAGGGTTTACCAGGGGAAGTACCTGCCAATGGAGAGGCATTTTCTGGCACAGTGAGTATCCCGTCAGCGTTAATTGAGGATGCCAAGAACCTTTCACTAACCCTGACAGATTACCCTGACCAAAAACTCCAGTTAAAAATGTCAGAGATTCCTGTAGCGAGGTAGACCATCAGGGGCAAGGTAAAAGTAACAAGTAACAATTGTTTTATGCCGCCTTTTAACTTTTACCTTTCTTATGGTTGCTGACCTGATGGTTTTCCTAACAGTGGGTGTTTCTGTCAACCTTACCAGTCGGGACATTCTGCTGCGATTGTTATCAGTCATACTATTGATTGCAATCAATGCTTTTTTTGTCACGGCTGAATTTTCGATGGTTTCGGTGCGGCGATCGCGTATTAGCCAGTTGGTAGATGCAGGTGATGTCCAGGCGAAAACTGTCCAAGCCCTACAACGGAACATCGACCGACTACTTTCTACGACTCAGTTAGGAATTACCCTCTCAAGTTTGGCGCTTGGTTGGATTGGTGAGAGTACGATGGCAACCCTGGTGGCGGCAGTAATTGCACAACTGCCACTACCAAGAGATGTTAAGCAGGTTATTGCCCACTCTTTGTCAATCCCGATCGCCTTTTTCCTGATTGCCTATCTACAAATTGTTTTAGGTGAACTCTGCCCTAAATCGGTTGCGCTGATTTACTCAGAACAGTTAGCGCGGTTTCTGGGTCCTTTTAGCCTTGTGATCGCACGTTTCTTCAAACCGTTTATCTGGATTCTCAACCAATCGACTCGTTGGTTACTGCGACTGGTTGGAGTTCAATACACAGGTCAAGGCTGGTATAACCAAGTAACACCAGAAGAGTTACAGCTAATCATTACCACCGAACGCGAGTCTAGTGGACTAGATGCCGAAGAACGAGAACTCCTCAATAATGTCTTCGAGTTTGGCGAGGTTTTGGCAGCAGAAGTCATGGTTCCTCGCACCAGCATTACCGCCATTCCGAGCAATGCCCCTTTCCAGACCTTATTAGAGGAAATTGCGAATACAGGTCATTCTCGCTATCCTGTCACCGGCGAATCCCTGGATGACATTCGTGGCATTATCTACTTCAAAGAACTCGCTGAACCACTATCCCAAGGGCAGCTAACACCAGAGACACCGATTGAGTCGTGGATTCGTCCGGCTCGATTTGTACCCGAAATTATGCCCCTGAGTGAACTCTTGCCACTAATGCAGCGATCGCATTTAGTAATGGTTATGGTGGTGGATGAATTCGGCGGCACAGTTGGGTTAGTCACGCTTAAGGATTTGATTGCTGAAATTATCGGCGATAACCCTGAACCAGAAAGTAAACAAGAGTCAACGGTACAAATCCTTGACCAATACACCTTCCTAGTGCAAGCCCAGATGGATTTGGAAGAAGTCAACAAACTCTTAGATTTACGCTTGCCCTTAATTGATGAATATCAAACGTTAGGCGGCTTCCTACTCTACCAATATCAGAAAATTCCCGTGCAAGGTGAAACCCTGCATTATGACAATCTTGAGCTAACGGTCGTTTCTGCTGAAGGTCCGCGCCTGCACCAAATTCGTATCCACCGCCAAGAAGTTGGTAGTCAATCGCAAAATATTTCTGTGTCTGATGTCACAGAAGTCATGACTAAGAAAGATGCTCCAATTAACGACGGGAGGAGTAATAGTAAGAACCTTTCCTCTAAAGATCAGGACTCAGACCAAGATTTTGAGGGGAATGTAGGCGATAGGTAGAGAGTCGGGAGGCGATACATTTGAGGCAACTTGAGGTTAATTACTCTCTTATTGCTTCATCCCTGAGTGCATAGGGAACTGGGTCTTTCAGTCCCGATTCAGCAAAAGCAGCAAGCCTCAACTGGCAAGAGTCACAGACACCACACGCCTCGTCGCCACCTGTATAGCAAGACCAAGTTTCTTCCCAAGGAACACCAAGTCGGTTGCCTAGCTCAATAATTGCAGTTTTCTTAAGGTTAATCAGAGGTGTGGCGATCGCAATTTCTTTTCCCTCACGTCCCTGTTTTGTTCCTAAATTAAAAACTGTCTGCATTGCCTGGATATCCCTCTTCTGTCACTCTCCGGTTTTTCCTATTATTAATATTTTCTACAAAGGAGGTGTATTAGGGAATACAGCGTTTGCCCATCTAATTTTGGCAATTTCCCTACTCGGATCAATTTCTATGAAGGAAAAAGTCTGCGATCGCCTACCATAGGTTAGTTCTAGACTTCAGCAATGGCAAAAGTTTTCGGAGAGTGACAGAAGAGGGATATAGTCAGGACGGCAATCTGGATAGCCAGAATAATCCAAAGCGTTGACTCCTACATAAACACGCTGTGCGCCTGTTGCTTCTGCATAAGACAAGCCGAAGCTCAAAAAAATTGTGTTCCGTGCTGGAACATAGGTAATTGGAATGTTTTGAGACATCTGATCGAGGGAGCGATGCTCTGGTATATCAATAGCCTCATCCGTCAGTGCCGAACCACCCCACTGCCGTAGGTCAAAGCTTACGACTTGATGTTCCTGAACACCAGCACAACGTGCGATCGCTTTTGCTGCTGCTAACTCTCGTCGGTGCCGTTGCTGATAATCGAAGGAAATAACATAACACTCATACCCTTCTGATGCAGCTTGATATAAAACGGTAGAAGAGTCCAAGCCTCCAGACAACAAAATAACTGCTTTCAAAATAAAAATTCCTCATACATAAGCGATTAACTTTACAGCCTACAACCTTCAAACTTTTGACTGTACTTAGCTCAATCGAGAACCGCTATGGTGACGAATGACTAATAATCCATAAAGTAATGGACAACCTAAAAACTGACACATTCCGCAATAATTCTAAAACTAATAAAATCACAATAAAAACAGCCTGACCGCTCTCTAGACTTCCTTAATCAAAGGGAGCTGAGCAAAACTTTGGAATTCTTCACATTTAGAGGTGCTGTGGTACTATCTGGATGGTTTAAGGCGGCGAGAGAGTAAGTAAATCGACTTAGTTCCCGTGGTGGAGGAGCAGATAAGAGTGCAAGATAGAATGTGCCAAAGACATCCAGATACCCATGTGCAGCGCAATATGCCTCAACCAATCAGAATTGGTGTGATCGGCGTTGGTAATATGGGGCAGCATCATACCCGCGTTTTGAGTCTTCTAAAAGACGTGGAATTGGTGGGTGTGGCAGATATTAATGTTGAGCGGGGTTTGGATACAGCAAGCAAGTACCGTGTTCGGTTCTTTGAAGATTATCACGACCTTTTTCCCTATGTTGATGCTGTTTGTATTGCCGTACCGACGAAACTGCATCACGCAGTCGGGATGACTTGTCTACAAGCAGGAATTCATGTCTTGATTGAAAAACCGATCGCTGCCAGTATTGCGGAGGCAGAATCGTTGGTAAATGCAGCCGCCCAATATCAATGCATTCTCCAAGTCGGTCATATCGAACGCTTTAATCCAGCTTTTCAAGAACTCAGTAAAGTTCTCAAGACAGAAGAATTGCTGGCTTTAGAAGCTCACCGCCTGAGTCCCTACTCCAACCGTGCAAATGATGTGTCCGTTGTCCTGGATTTAATGATTCATGACATTGACTTACTGTTGGAACTGGCAGCTACTCCTGTAGTTCGACTAACAGCGAGTGGTAGTCGTGCTTCTGATTCTGGGTATTTAGATTATGTGACTGCGAGTTTGGGCTTCGCCAACGGCATTGTCGCTACTCTAACAGCCAGTAAGGTGACACACCGTAAAATCCGTCGCATTGCCGCACATTGCAAGAATTCGCTAACTGAGGCAGATTTTCTCAACAACGAGATTCTGATTCATCGCCAAACGACAGCCAATTGTATGACAGATTATGGTCAGGTACTGTATCGGCAGGATGGATTAATCGAGAAGGTTCATACCAGTAATATTGAACCACTCCATGCCGAATTAGAACATTTTGTCAATTGTGTTCGAGGTGGTAATCAACCTTCTGTCGGTGGCGAACAGGCACTTAAGGCGCTACGTCTAGCTAGTTTAATTGAGCAGATGGCTCTGGATGGGCAAGTTTGGCAATCCCTAAATAGGGAATCTCGTGAGATCAATTCGACAGTTGTAACGGTTTCTATTTGAGGAGCTAAATAGTCAGTCGCTTGTCATTGTTTCAGTTGTAGGCAGTAGGGCTATTGCTTCTAGTAATGGTGAAAGCGATCGCCCTATTATTTCACTAACAACCTGATTTCCTTTGGGACTCAGGTGAATATGGTCACGGTATAACGTCTGTGGCACTTCCATGCGATTGAAAACGGGCAGAAAATCTAAATAGGTCATTTCTAGGTCTTTTATTAGCTCAGTGAGGCGTATACGCGCTTTTAGCTCATAGTCGCGTGAGCCTGGGTTGCCAATTTCCCGCAACAGTGGTGTCATTGCTAGTACCAACTCAGCACCATTGGCGTTGGTTAAGGTTTGAATTTGTCGAATCGCTTCTAAGTTGAAACTTACACGGTCACCGGGTTCTGCATTTACTGCATTCATCTCCGGTATCGAGGGAGGTTTCAACACATAGCGGTTAAACACTTCTGCTAAAGCAGTAGGAGGTTTGTGGTTTGGGTAGTTGCGATCGCGTCCTACTGGAATAGAAGTCGGTGCTGTTGCAAATAAGTCATCTGTATTAATAAGCAACACTACCACTTGAGCATTGAATATCCCAAAGCGTTGTAAATACGCTAACTCATTACGTGGTCCCCAAGAATTGGCAGAAGCATTAAGGACTTCTACCTGCTCAAACAAGCTTTTTGCCTTCGGGTTTCCGGAAGATGCGCTACAGACCAAAGTCTTGAGTTGAGTAGCAATGAGCGCTGAAATTATCTGGTTTTGGTCTGTCCACCATGCCCCATTAGCGACAGAATCTCCCAGCAGCAACACCCGCAGTGTTGAGGCGGGTCGCATCATGCTGATAGTTGCACTCCGCATCGAAAACTCATTAATTGCAATGCGATTGCCAAATCGCCGTGTGCGTTGATTCGGTGCTAGTAGGTAGCCAATTTTCTCATCAGTGATGTAAATAGGTGGATTGCCGAAGCCCAGCAGCCATCGTAAGCTGGTTTCGAGAAACAGCAACAATCCGATTATCACTGCCAAAATTAGCAGCAAGAGTTTCACCGATGCTCTCCTTAGCTAAAGGAACCCTCTTTGGATAATGCTTGCGCTTTTATCTGATACCAATTTCTCTTTGTTAAATCAACCCTTTGAATTATGGAATAGCCTTCTTTGATCGCTAACCTAGACAAGGAGATATTTGAGTAGTTGCCTCGCTTTCACTAATAGAGGAGTTAAAGCAATATGTCAGACTTAAACCGTGGAATCATGAAGTTTAAGGGAGCCGATACTCCCATTGCGATCGCTATTTCGGCAGTGCTAGTTTTGGGTAGTATTGGATTCCTTGTGTGGTGGGCACTTCAGTCCGCTTACACTGCAAGCTAACTCAATCCAGCGTTCAAAGTAGTTGGTATCAACGCTGTCAAAAAAAAATATAGAGTTTTGTGGTTAGTTGTGCTAACATTTATGTTTGTGGGACAAATGGGTCGATGCCCGAGTGGTTAATGGGGGCGGACTGTAAATCCGCTGGCTACGCCTACGCTGGTTCAAATCCAGCTCGGCCCACCACAAATACTTCTTTGCTTTGAGTGATGAACTGATTCTTCTTTGAGCTTAGTTCTGTATTCAAACACTCTAATCGCCCGTGTAGCTCAGTGGTAGAGCACACCCTTGGTAAGGGTGAGGTCGTGAGTTCAATCCTCATCACGGGCTTTTGAAAAATTTAGATGCAGTTGTACAGTTATCCTACATTGTTGAATTATTTGGCAATTGGGTTAAGTACGATGAGCAGGAAGATTTTGTGCCAGCTACTCAAGATGAACCTGGGTTGTTTATAGAGACAATTGGGGTAGAAACCGTTTATCCTCATCAATTAGTTTTAACTATTTTTGAGGAGTGAAACCTTGGGAGTGTGGGAACAGTTGACATCCTCCTTGCATGAGAACGGTACGAAATCTAGCGTTCAACTATGTCCATCCAATTAATATGAGTGCCTTAACCCTACAATTACCCCCAGTCCTCAAACTGACTGACGAGCAGTTTGAACAATTGGCGGCGGCGAATCGCGAACTGCGCTTGGAATTGACCGCTAAAGGGGAATTAATCATTATGCCGCCTACAGGTGGAGAAACAGGCGAGCGCAATTTTGAGTTAGACGGTCAGCTTTGGTATTGGAACCGCCAAACTCGTCTTGGTAAAGCGTTTGATTCTTCTACAGGTTTTCGATTACCTCAGGGGGCGACTCGTTCTCCAGATGTAGCATGGATCAGAATGGAGCGATGGGATGCGTTAACGGCTGCCCAACGGAAGAAATTTTTGCCTTTATGTCCTGATTTTGCTGTAGAACTGGTTTCGGAAACGGATGATGTGGAAGAAACCCGGACAAAAATGCAGGAGTACGTTGATAATGGGCTACGTTTAGGGTGGTTGATTAATCCTAGAACTCGGCAAGTAGAAATTTATCGACCTAACCAAGCGGTTGAAGTGTTACAGTCTCCTGCGACGTTATCGGGTGAAGAGGTTTTACCTGGATTTGTATTAGATTTGCAACCTATTTTTGAATAGAGAGAATTGAGCGCTTAAGGCAGTGACAGCAATTAGTCACCATACGATAGCTAAAGCCGATGGGCGGATTTGAACCGCCGACCGTTCGATTACGAATCGAATGCTCTACCACTGAGCTACACCGGCACCAGTAGACTAATATAGCAAGCTTTATGGAGTATATTCAAATCTACATCCACTTACTGTGAGACTTTTTAACTCAAGAACGACTTGAGCCACGGTCAGATTTTCGTCGTCATGTCAAGATTGAGGCACATACGCACAACCCAACCAAATGGCAAACTCGATTTCAAAAAAGCGTAAGGCTAATTCCAAAGTTAACCCAGGACAGCTTAACCCAGAACAGTTTGCAAGATTGAAAGCTGAAACAAAAGCTCCCTACCGGGGTTTAAGGAAATTCATCTATTTTACTTTCGCAAGCTCTGGCTTTATTGGTGCTGTCGTCTTCCTCGCTCAGTTAGCGGCTGGTCACGAAGTTGCTACAGCCCTTCCTAACTTAGCTCTGCAAGTTGGTGTAGTCGCCTTGATGGTTTGGCTATTTCGCCTGGAAAAACGAGCGGAACGTAAACCTTAGGGGGGAGTAGTTCCAGTAAAGATGCGGGTAAATTTATGAAAGAAGTTTTTAGTATTTTGGTCTCTGGTCACTGGGTGTAAGAGTCAGTCATATTACTTAACTTACTGATAGTACTCCCTGTCTCCTTGGCAAGCGACTAATTAACCTTTTCATTCTTGCCAATTTATTGCTCTACAGATACTTACCTCTGTCGAGTTCATCCGAAGCTATGGAAATCGAACAGCGACTAGGTCTATACCAGGTCTTTCTCAAGCTCTATGAGCATCATCGGGGCTTACTAGATGAGATTCTCCAGCTAGAAAAAACCAACTACAAAACCTTCGCTAGTATTGCTACTCGCTGTGTGACTGGCGTTATTCAAGGTCAAAGCGCCTATATTGTCAGCAACCTAGCCAATGGGAGAACCCAAACTTTACTTCAATCGCAAGGAATATGGACAATTGGTCGTGATCGCCAACTGTCCATCCCTATTCCCGATCGCCGTCTGTCTCGGCATCATGCAGCGATTCAGTACATTCAAAACCAGGGTTTTTACCTTGTTGATCTCGGTAGTATGAATGGCTCTTTTGTAAATGGGGAACCTTTGCAGGGTCGTCGTTTGCTCAGAGATGGCGATCGCATTCGGCTCAGTAACCTCACCTTTTCCTTTTTCCTGTGCAACGACACTCAAAGGTTAGACGAAACTCCGCCTGATATCTTGGCGAAACTCGCAACCCTTACGGAAGAAGTACCAGCTTTGCTATCTGAAGTCCGGAAATCACCAATGAATGAACAGATAGAACGTAAAGAGGAGACATCACACTTTTTACAAGAGGAATCTAACCTCATAGGCTCAGTGCTGGAGGTTTCAATTCCTCAGTTAAGCCCTGCTCAGCAGTCAGATATTTTAGACCGCTTTTATAGCCGCCACATTCAAAGGGTAATTGAGCATAACTAGGGAAGATGAAAGGGAAAAGGGGATTGCCTTCTCCCTAACTTCTCACCTACCACAATTAGATTTCCTCGTACAGTTCTTCCTCTTCAATTTCCACAGGCGTGACGGAGTTAGCTTGAACGACAGCGCCCATATCTAATTGCTCACGCACCTGGCGATCAACATTCTCAGCAAATTCAGGACGCTCTTCCATGTACTTAATGGTATTGTCACGACCTTGACCAATATTGTCGCCGTTGTAGCTGTACCACGCTCCCTTGCGGTTGATTACACCTGTTTGTTCTGCCAAGTCAACTAAGCATCCCAAGCGAGAAATGCCGCTACCAAAGATAATGTCAAACTCAGCAATTCGGAAAGGAGGCGCGACTTTATTCTTTGCCACCTTGACTTTGGCACGGATGCCGTACTCGCCTTCGCTCCCCTTCTTCAGGGTTTGAATCCGACGAATATCCAGACGAACCGAAGCATAGAACTTAAGGGCATTACCGCCAGTTGTGACTTCTGGACTGCCGTAGGTGACACCAATTTTTTGGCGTAGTTGGTTGAGGAAAATGACCGTGCAGCCAGATTTTCCAATGTTTCCAGCGACTTTACGCAGCGCTTTACTCATCAAACGCGCCTGTAAGCCTACTTGGTTGTCGCCCATTTCGCCTTCAATTTCTGCACGAGGCACCAAGGCAGCTACCGAGTCAATAACAACAATATCAACAGCGGAAGAGCGTACCAACTGATCGACAATTTCCAGCGCTGCCTCACCATTATCCGGCTGGGAAACTAACAGGTTTTCAATATCAACCCCCAAAGCGGCTGAATAGGTAGGGTCAAGGGCGTGTTCCGCGTCAACGAAAGCCGCAACACCTCCGGATTTTTGCACTTCTGCCACCGCGTGCAAGGCAAGCGTTGTTTTACCAGAACTTTCTGGACCATAAATCTCAATGACTCGCCCTTTTGGCAAGCCACCACCCAAGGCTAAATCCAATGTAATTGCCCCACTGGAGATGGTTTCCACCTTCATCCGGGTGGCATCTCCCAAGCGCATGATCGAGCCTTTACCGAAGCTGCGCTCAATCTGGTTCAGCACCAGGTTTAGAGCTTTTTCCTTATCGGGACTATTTGTGATTTGGGTAGCCATTAATGCCTCAAGAAGTGGGGATAGGATGTGTTGGGAATTACCAGGTCAATTTTTTCTATTTTAACGCTCAGCCCAGGATTATTGAAGGCAACGCCATCCTGAAGTAAAATGCTGAAATTCTTTTGAACAAAGGCATACAGCCAGAGAAATGTTGCCAAAGTCAGGGCTTTGGTAACTGTGTAGATATATTATTTTTTTGTGATTCTACCCAGCCGTACTCATAGCTGAACAAGCGCAGCGAAAGCTTGTGCCTTCTGCACTTTCGACGATGTAATTCTAAGAATTGCTAATGATAGCAGACACTTTATTCAGGTGACATCGAGATGATGGCTTAGGGTGAGTGTTTAATCTGTTAATTGCGTATTTTCACTAGGTTGGCTTGTAAAAAAAATGACATTCTCTTTTTCCAATTCACTGGTTCCTGAGGTCACTCTGTCTGTCGCGGGGTTAACAGACTATATTCAGGAGTTGTTAGAGCAGGATGAGCAACTCCGACAGGTTTGGGTAACTGGTGAAGTTTCTAGTGCGAATCGGCACCGAAGCGGACTGTTTTTCACACTCCAAGACCCAGACTCAAAAGCTTCTATTCAGTGCGTGGTATGGACTTCTCAGCTAAGCAAATTAGTGCAGTTGCCAGTCTCAGGAGAGCAAGTGATTGTTTTGGGTAGTCTTCGGGTTTATCCGCAACGGGGACAATATCAACTTAGTGTTTGGCAAGCGTTGCCTGCGGGTGAAGGGTTGCAAGCGTTGCGATATCGGCAGCTACGGAATCGGTTGGAGGCAGAAGGGCTATTTGATGAAGAACGAAAGCGATCGCTTCCAACTCATCCTCAGATTATTGGTGTTGTCACGTCACCTCAAGCAGCGGCTTGGGGAGATATTCAACGCACTCTTAAGCGTCGCTATCCTGGTTTGCAAGTCTTGTTATCACCCGCTCAGGTACAGGGTGAACTAGCACCTGCCTCTATCATTGCCGCGATTGAGCGGGTTGAGCGAGATGGGAGAGCGCAATTACTGATTTTGTCACGCGGAGGAGGAGCTTCTGAGGATTTGGCTTGCTTTAATGATGAGCGAGTGGTAAGAGCGATCGCAGAATGTTCAATTCCTGTACTGACAGGGATTGGTCATCAACGTGATGAATCTTTGGCTGACTTAGTGGCTGATGCTTATGCTCATACTCCTACTGCTGCGGCAGAACTGGCAGTTCCAGAACTGGCGACGCTCTCTGCTGAACACCAACAACGACAACGTGCTCTTGAGAACGCTGTGACTCAAGTTTTAAATACATCGAATCATCACCTGCAACGTCTACAAGAGCGGTTAGAACGTTTACCTCTTGAACGACAACTGCGGGATGAACAAAAAGCGATCGCTAAGCAACGTCAGCAATTGATGCAGGCAACATCACGCCGTCTACGTCAAGCTAGCCAACATTGCGAATTTCTACGGCAGAAACTAGCAACGCTTGACCCTGAGAATGTTCTGAAACGAGGCTATGCGGTGGTACGCAGGGAAAACGGAACTATCGCTCGTTTAGCCACTAATCTAGTTCCTGGACAAGAAATACAAATACAGCTTGGTGAGGGTCAAGTTAAAGCCAAAATCACAGAGATTCTGGATTGAAGCACCGTACAAACTTTCTTCCCTTCTGCCATCTGCCTCCTGACTTCTGCCTTCTTGCACTAGATATTGCTAGCGCCAAACCTCGATGGCGTAGTTATGTCCCGCAATCAAGCTCTGTCCATCTGGAGTAAAGGAGAAATTAGAATTAACCTCAATTGTGCGGATTTTTTGTGGCAATCGCCAATTCCATACCTGAAGTCCCCTACTGCCATCATGCATAGCTAGCGTCCGTCCATCTGAACTGAAAGCAAGGCTATTAATGAATTTAAGGTCGGGGATAGTGCGGATGATTTGACCCGTTTTGAAGTTCCAAAGTTTGACGGTGCCGTCATTACTACTGCTACTCGCTAGGAACTGACCATCTGGAGTAATGGCAAGGCGGGTAACTGTAGCGGAATGGCTCATCAAGGAACGTATCCGTACCCCTGTACGTGTATTCCACAACTTAATGCTGTTGTCATTGCTGCCAGTAACGAGAATCTGTCCATCTGGACTCAGCACAGGTGATGCAGAGGCATCTGCGAAATCTGAAAGGCTGCGGACAACTTTCCCCGTTTTTAGGTTCCAGAGGGTAACGGTTGTGTCGCCCAAGCCATACGAGAGACTATTTGGTGAGGTGACACTCACAAGGCTTTCGCCATCAGAACTGAGGAGCAACCGATAAACTGGCTGGGAGTCTCTGAGGGTGCGGATGAGTTGTCCGGTTTTCAGGTTCCACAGTTTAATTGTTTTGTCAGAACTACCACTGATTAAGGTCTGACCATCTGAGCTAATTGCGATCGCATGAACGGCATAATTATGTCCTGTGAGTGTGCGAAGTAGTTCACCCGTTTTCCCGTTCCAGAGCTTGATGGTTTTATCGGACATCGCTGCTGCTAAAATCTTCCCATCGGGAGTAAAGGCAACCTGATGAGCAATGTCACCCACTAGAGCATTCGGATCGTCGGGTTCTTGATTGCGATGCTCCTCAATCGCCAGCAATGCCTCGCCTGCACCCCCTTGAACAAGGGTCTTGATTTGTTTTCCTGTTTGCAGGTTCCATAAGCTCAGATTGCTACTACCGCCACCACACACACTCTGGACATAGCTGTGAACCCCAACGGCAAGCATTTGGCTATCGGGACTAAATGCCTCAGATGTAATTGAAAAACCAGTGCAGGGTTCTGGTGTTGGTGCGCCAAGGGGTCTTAAAGTCTGCACCAATTGAGCATTTTCCCAAGACTTTGCTGTTGAGGTTGGCTGCGGTGTGGTGGCTAAGGCAGCAAAATCAGGATGATGCAGTGAATGTAAGGTGGTTGCTGTCAGAAAACTGAGTAGGAGGAGGGCAAAGGGGATGAGCTTCGCTACTGTACGTTGCATTCTGGTGTGGAGTCAGTATCGTTTCAGTATTCTAGAAGGATTTTCCTACTACTGATGTTCCCGGAAGGTACGGTAGCTACTTGTTAAGGGGTGAGCGAGTACTCTTTCCCTGTTGTTTACGCAACTTCTACTTCTGATTCATCTCTAACTTTGAAATACCAGTAGAGATTAGCAACAGCTAAGTCGGAGGCTTTTTGTAAGTTTGCTGGAACTAATGTTTTATAACCTGCGATCGCAGCTTGCTGAGTAATATAAGATTCAGACTCTCGGCGTAGTTCAGGCTTCATCATAAATTGCAACTGATCGAGCAGTGATGAAGGATGAGATTTTTGCTTTAAATTCTCGTAGAGTAACTGTTCTGGTGGTGCTGAATCAGCTATTGTATCGGTGTTGATGTCTGAATTAACTGGGATTTCTGAGTTACTGAAGTCGGCACTTTGGAGCAGTTTTAGTTCGGATGCAGGAAGCGATCGCATCCAATCTACATGATTTTGCCAAGACTCTAGTACAGCTAAATCGTGGTCGTGAATTCGGGTGAGTTCGGGGAAGAGGAAATCAAGCTCATCTTCGGTTTCACAGCGCTCAATTACATTAAGGGAATCTTGACGGATTTTGTCTTGGAGATGGGAAAGGCGATCGCTTACTGCCGCTGACTCATTTTGCAATTGATAAGATAGGGCGATCGTCTGGTCAATTGCCCAGCCACATTCGATCCTGCGGAGTTGTCCAGCCGCAGAAGTTTCTGATAGTAGGCGAGGGTTGTTATAGTCAGCTAATGCTTCTGCTAACATCTGCCTTGCATTAGCTAAGTCAGCATTCCTAATACTCACGTCTTCGCATGACATAGCGATTTTCATCAGCTTAGTCGCTTCTAAGAATTTCCCGTAAGACTGAATTAAGACTAAACGATGCTGCTCAAATTTCACGTCTTGGGCAACTTGGTCAATCCGTAGGATAATTTCGCTTCCTTGGTCTTTCAATACTTTTTTCAGGTCAATAAAGCCGTTTTTAACTTCAAGCTTCAGTTGCTTTACATCTTCCCTCAGCTTCATAGTTTGACGGAGGTTTACCGCTGACAGTGCCACACCCGCTACAACACCAACACCAATCACTGCTGTGGTTGCTTGCAGGATTCCTACACTTGCTTGGAGCGATTGTAAGCCAGCATTGATACCTGCAACTTGTTGACTAACCCCTGCAACTTGTTGACTAACCCCTGCAACTTGTTGACTAACCCCTGCAACTTGCTGGCTAACTCCCTCAACTTGTTGACTAACGCCTTCAACTCTTCTGTTAACTCCTTGAAACCCCATATGAGTTTGAACCATCTGTGTCCCACCAAGGATGAGTTGGGAAGCTGCGACTAGCGGGGATAAAGGGCTATTGTGAACGACAACACCAACGGCGTGAGCAGCGAACTGTCCGGTAACGGCGTCTCTAACCATGCCTATCGGCACTCCTGCTGATGTAAAGACTTGCACGTACTTGCCAGCAGCCATCGCAGCTTGAACAGCAGGGGGAAATTGAAACAGCATATTTCTGCTTAGTTGGAAGTTAATTTCTTAGAGGCTAGCGAGTCTTGTCAGCAAAGATAACCGTATTTTCCCGGATTTAGTCTTGCTTAAATCTGGCGATACTAGACGGCAAGTAACATTATTGGTTCACAGACTTTATGAATACTGTGCTGGTTAGCTCTGAGAGTGTTGATCTCTTGTCACGCATTACTGGACAGAAGCTTACTCAACGGGATCTCTCACCTTCCTTAATCTTTCTGGCAGCTTTGATAACGGTTCTGCTGGGAGTGATGGTTGCGGATACCCAGGTAACAGAAGATGAGAAGCAAAGGCTAGTTACAACCCTTTATCGATTTATTCCACCGGATGGACATATGCGTCGATTGGCGCATCTGATGATCAAGGGAGTTCGGGAAAATAAGGTTTATGCAAAAACTAAGGAGTTACAAACACTGACGGCTTCGCTCTCAGAACCAGAAAGGCTGTTGCTGATTAGCTTTGGCTATGAAATGTCAATAGCAGATGGTGAGATGGACGCTCGTGAGAAGAAGTATTTGCAGATTATCGCCAATAATTTAGGAATTGACCCTCCATATGTAGCAATTTTAGAAGCTGGTTTCAGTGGTCAAGGAACATTAGATCCAAGCACATTAGAAGAAGTGCAGTCCTTGCTCGATCCCGCTCGGTTTCATGAGTTAGATAATGTATTTATTAAAGCTGCAAGCAATATAGTAGCGGCTCTGCCTACTAAGCCCGAACATCAAGCAGCTTCACAACACAGAGTTACTACTTATAAAGAATTGCAATATTTTCAGGATAATCGTCAGAAATTAGACAGCTTTTGTAACCAACTCTTTCAAATAAGCCAAAATTGTGCTGAGCGGGATTTACTGCCTAACACTCTGCCAGAGGAGATAGAAAAAGTATCTCACAAATTACAGTCTCAGAGCTTCCGTGTGTCAGTTGTCGGTGAGTTTAGCCAAGGCAAATCAACCTTACTGAATGCCCTGCTAGGTGAAGAGATTCAACCTGCAAGGGCGATTCCTTGTAGTGGTACGGTGACTGTTTTGAAATATGGACAGCAACGGCGAGTAATTTGCCGATACAGAGATGGAAGAGAGGAGGAAATTGTATTTGAACAATATCAAGAGAAGGCAGCAATTTCAGAAGAAGCAGCGCTAGGTAGTCTCACTGATGAATTAGTTGAATCTGAGATTGAAGAGATTATTTTTGAGCATCCTGATTTGGAATTATGCCGAACTGGTGTGGAAATTGTTGATTCCCCAGGCTTGAATGAACACCCTGAACGGACTGCCATTACTCAACAACTGATCAGGGGAACTGATGCAGTTATTTTCCTCGTTAATGCCTCGCGTCCTTTGACTCAGGGAGAACGAGATTTGATACAGGATTTGAAGGTTCAGCTAAATGGTGGGAAAGCAGATGAACCTGCTGCCAATCTTTTTGTAGCAGTTAATTTCATGGATTTGCTACGGCGCGAGAAAGATCGTCACGACGTGCGACAGAGAATTGAAAGATTTGTGCAAGGTCAAAATGTCATCACAGGTGAGAACCGCGTTCACTTCATCTCTGCTCAGGCTGCACTGGATGCAATTTTGGAAGGAACTGAGGATGACTACTTGAAAGCCTTCCGGGGTTTCACCCAATCTATCGAGAAATTCCTGACGGTTGAGCGGGGTTCTCTTCTAATTAAACAAGCTGTTACTAAAATCAACGGTTTGATTCAATCAAGTTTAGAGGGGCTACATCAAGCTGAGAAAGTTTTAGATGGAAAGCTGAACATTTCTGAAACAGAAAGGCAGAAAATCCTGGAGCAGATTGGAGAAGCTAGTGGGCGTGATGTCACTATCCGTCTTATGGCAGAACAACTGGAAAAGCAATCTATTCAGCAAGCTACTGGAGCTTGGGTGCAGTGGAAAAAAGGCTTGGTTGAACGGATGACACAAAAAAGCAAGCAATGGAGTTCCCATCATTCGCATATTTGGAGTCAGAAACAATTAATCCAAGATTATGCTGCTCAGTTTGCTTCAGACATACAAAAAGAAATAAATACATGGGGTAATAATCAACTGAAGGATGAAATTCTGAAGCCGAATCTAAAAGAATTGGATAAGGGCATTCGTCAAGAACTGGAAGCTCTTCAATACAACTTGAAGCTTCTTGATGAACAAATCAACACTAACTTCAGCCAGCAACTAAACTTTAAGATTAGTGAAATTGATTCTAATTTTGGTGGTGCTGGTGGCTTTATAGGTGGTATTGGTGCTGGTGGGACTTTAGCAGCAGGACTATTTATTTTGACAGGGCTAGGTGTTGTTGCCGTCATAATTGCTGCTGTCGCAACTGCTGTTGCTAGTTCCTTTGGTCTAGGAATGTTAGATGTTGATGGTATTCATAGCAAGATCAAGCAAAAGGTTTGTGAGATAGGTTTAAAGAAGCTTGAGGAAACTAAAGATAAAATTGAGGAACGGTTTAATGAAATTATTTCATTGGCTTTTAGTAGCCGAGTAGAAGCATCTGACACCATGATCAGGCAAATTATTTCATGTTATGAAACCCTGCTAGAGCAGCAGGAGAAAGCTCACAAAGAAACACTAGAACAACGTGAGGCGGAAAAAGCATGGATTGCCCAGAAGCGTCAGGAACTTGAGCAGCTACAGAAGAATGTCAAAGCAATTGTCCCTTCCTAAAATTGAAATCCTCCCTACCTCAATCAAAGATTCAGACAGGGAGGATTTCAAAAATTCAAACTTTTTAAGCAAGAACAGCAGCAGGTTCAGACCAACGCCCTACAGCTTTGCCAATCACCGACATTTCTTTCACCAAACGGTCAAACCGCTCTGGAGTCAAGGATTGAGGGCCATCAGATAGCGCTTTGGCAGGGTTGGGATGGACTTCAATCATTAGCGAGTCAGTACCACCTGCGATCGCAGCTAGCGCCATTGCTGGCACATACTCAGCGCGACCCGTACCATGACTGGGGTCAATCATAATCGGTAGGTGAGTAAGCGATCGCAACACAGGTAACACCGATAGATCCAGCGTATTCCGGGCATACTGCCGATCAAATGTCCGGATACCCCGCTCACACAAAATCACATTCGGGTTGCCTGCTGCCAGAATATACTCCGCTGCCATCAACCACTCTTCAATCGTCGCGGACATCCCCCGCTTCAGCAGGACTGGTTTCTCCTGGGCACCAATTCTCTTGAGGAGTGAGAAATTATGCATATTGCGGGCACCCACTTGCAGAATGTCCGCTACCTCGCCAATTTTCTCAATATCAGGACTGTCCATCACCTCAGTAATGATGCCTAAGCCAGTGGCTTCCCGCGCTGCTGCGAGTAAACTTAACGCACTCTCCCCATGACCTTGAAACGCATAAGGCGATGTCCGAGGCTTATATGCTCCTCCCCGAAGAAAGTGCGCTCCAGCCGCCTTTACCCGACGCGCTGTTTCAACAATCATTTCCTCGTTTTCCACCGAACAGGGACCAGCAACAATGACTAATGGATGCTGTTCTCCGAAGGAAACCGAACCATTGGGCGTTGGTACAACAACACTACTTGCTTCACCGTGACGATACTCACGACTAGCGCGTTTGAAGGGTTGCTCAACCCGCAGCACTTGTTCAATCCACGGGCTAATTTCCTGAATTTGCAACGGATCTAAATCAACCGTGTCGCCGACAAGTCCCACGACAACCTTGTGCTTACCAACAATTTTTTCTGGAGTTAGACCCCGTTCAGCCAGTTCTTGGTTAATGCGATTGATTTCGGCTTCTGGAGAGCCAACTTTCATTACGACAATCATGTATTTAGAGTCCCTGCCAAAGTGCTTGTGTGCGTATCCTGATCAAAATTCAGCTTGACTTCAAGAAGACTTTTCGCAAAGCCAACTTTGTTAAGTCACTGTAGTACTTATCGCGTTTCTCATTTAAGTGCGTTACGACTAAACCTAATCCCCCTAGGGAGTGTTCTCTCGCCCCGCAGATCCCCCTAAGTCCCCCTTAAAAAGGGGGACTTTGAATAAATTCTCCCCCCTTAAAAAGGGGGGCTGGGGGGGATCTGAATTTAACGGGAAAGGCAAGAAAACACTCCCTAACTCCCTTCCCTACTAGAGAAGGGAGAACCGGAGTTTTGCTCCCCTCTGGGCATCGGGGAGGGGCTGGGGGATGGGTCAATCTGTACTTCACGAGTATGAGAACCGCTATATCCCTCTTCTGTCACTCTCCGAAAACTTTTGCCATTGCTGAAGTCTAGAACTAACCTATGGTAGGCGATCGCAGACTTTTTCCTTCATAGAAATTGATCCGAGTAGGGAAATTGCCAAAATTAGATGGGCAAACGCTGTATTCCCTAATATACCTCCTTTGTAGAAAATATTAATAATAGGAAAAACCGGAGAGTGACAGAAGAGGGATATCGCTTTTGTCTTTGCCAATGATGTAAGAAATCTAGAAATCAAGTGTGACTGAAACTACTGAAGGCAATCTTTACCACTAACGACAAGTTGTTAGTCCTTTTGTCCAGCCGAGCGCCATGCTGATGTCAACCGCCCTAGGTTCAGGGTAAACTCTCGCCAACCCAACTTAGTACCTGGTACCTCCTCATCCCAAGAGGCGGAGAGGACACCATAAGTTAACCCCAACACCCCTAATCCGAAGCACCCCATACTGACGAGAACCACTGCCACATTAGGCAACTTCAACCCAAGCTTAGTGACCAAAAAATAGCTAACAAAAAACGTCAATATGCCCAAAACGGTAGGAGTGCCGCATAGCAAAGCCATGCGGCGTACCATGCGTTTGCTGACCACCTCTGGAATCGCCATGGATTCCTTAGAAGCAGCACTTGGCTTTTCTTTCTTAGAAGCAGTCGTTTTACTAGATGCCGTGGGTGCAGTCGTTTTACTAGGTGTGTTCTTTTTAGGAGTCGGTTGACTGGTTGCGGGTTCCGGTTGGGGTTTGGCAGACTTTTTGCGCTTCTGACGAGGTTCAAACGGCAAGCGGCTGTCGTTAGAGCCGCTTTTCGCATCACCTGATGGTTCAGTAGACATAGGTTTAAATCTGCCTATCCGCGAATACCTAGGCGTTGAATCAAATTTTGATAGCGTGCTATATCTTCTTTGCGAAGATACGACAACAAACGCTTGCGGCGACCAATCATCTGTAACAACCCCCGGCGGGAGGAATGGTCTTTTTTGTTCGTTTTCAGGTGATTGCTCAACCGATTAATACGCTCAGTAAGCACGGCAACTTGAACATCTACCGATCCAGTATCGGTGTCATGTACTTGGTAGCCGTCGATGATTTCGTGTTTACGCTCTTGTGTCAGAGTCATGGACAGATTTGATTCATATAATCCAGCAGTCTCCCATGTTATCACTCTCAACACTATGGTTGAAAGCTAGTCTTTGAGGATTGGGCTTTAGTGACTGGTGGCTGGGGATTGGCAAGTCCTCAGAACTCTCTCAATAATCCTTCCAATCCCTAATCGCTTCTTTCCAGTTTGGCTCTAGCGGCGTTCATCGAGCCACTGTTGGAGAATGATTGCCGCCGCTTTACGGTCAATGAGACCTTTATTATCAGAAAGCGATCGCCTTTCCGCTTTCACTAACTCTTCTGCCTCAACTGAAGTTAGCCGCTCATCGACATACTCTACTGGTAGCCCAAGGGCTGCTGATAATCTAGCCGTAAACTTTTGTACCTTTCGCGCCTGCGTCCCGATGGTGCCATCCATCAAATAAGGCAAACCCACCACCAGCACTTCTACTTGTCTTTGTTCAACCAAGTGTCGCAACTGAGCAACATCCCGGTCAAAGGAGGTGCGCTCAATCGTTGTAAGACCTGTGGCAATAAGACCCAGACCATCACATCCTGCAACGCCGATGCGCTTGTTCCCCACATCTAGACCCAGTGCTGAGATTCTTTGCATCACGCTCCGCTAATCGCAGGTGTCTTTCCTAGAGGATTGGGAAGAGATGGTTTATCGTCAATCTGCCTTAATCCAAAACTCTTGCCCAATCTTCAATCCCTAATCCGAGTTTCTGAAGACTCAGAAGGTAGCTTTTTCTCCTTCAGTAATGCTTGGGGAGAGGTAGAGACAGGATGAGATATCTCGGCTTTCAGAGCCACTTGAGGCGTTTTGGATAACGACTTCAACCAAGTCATACGACTGGGTATCGGTGTGCGTGCTGGCTGTAGCCCTTGAAGTACATCAGATAACTGTAACCCTTCCAAAGGCTTAGCTTCCCGTAGCTTGTGCCAGACAGAACGAGACATTAGCAACGTATGCTCGATCCTTTCTGCTCCAAGCTGTTCGAGATACTCTTCGCGTTCTGGCTGATAGTCAGCGGAAGCCAGTTGCAGGGATTGCGGGGGCAACTCTTGGACAACCCGTGCCATTTGAGCCAGTAGCTCTGGGTACAGAAATGTATAAGCAGGGTGGACAGTTAGCTCAGCTTCGTGGGAAGTGGAGCCATCACGACATAGCCGCAACTTAAAATACCCGATCGCGGCTTTACGCTGCGGTTCAAATACATAGCCACTGACTACCTCTGTATGATTGAACCACTGCTGCACATTCCCAAAAAACGCTCTTAGAACGCCTGTCTTAAAGTCCTGGATGTGACGGTCAAACACCTGGCGCACTAAGGGTGGCATTGAGACTGTATCTAGCTGATACAGCAGTTGGGCATCAGCATTGCTCACTGGAAGCAGATTAGGCACATCTGGCTCGTGCTTAGCGAGTTCTTGGAGTAATTCCGGTGCGATCGCCCAATACGTCAATTGCGCTAACGGCTGGAAACCATTTTGCCGATAAAGAGCAAGTGTCGATTTGTGATGAATATTGACCTCTAGTACCCAGGTTCGCGCCTCCCAAATCGCCTCAAAGCAATGCCTCAATAGCCCAGAGCCAAGTTCGGACATTACTGGTATGTTTTTTAGTTGGGGAGTCTCAGCATCGACTAACACCCGCTCTACCCGCCAAGTGCTGCGGGTACGATTAAACGGCGCAATCTTAATTAGCCCGCGAATCTGCTGGATTTGCCCAACAACATAAACACAGAAAGCATACTGGTATGGGTTTGGAAACCAACTCAAAAACTTGAACAGCCAATACCAGCGTTTAACCTGCTGAAGCTGCCGATCAAAGGTCGTTGAGCAACTGTTGCTATCGGCATCAGTTACCCCTGTAGTAAGCTGTTCGATTGCCTCCAAATCACGGTATTGGATGGGGCGAATCACATTCTTCTCGTTTTCCGACACAGGTGAATTCATGTTGGGTACAGAGGCGATGAAGCTGATGGCAGATAGCAGAGGCGACTAACAGGCTTGCTCAACAATATAATGACAAGACTGAGGTTACTGCCAATATATTAACGATTTTCCCATCATTCCACCGTTCTGTTCCTACGCTTTACTGCATCAGATGGAGATTTTCACGCTTAGAAGCGTTGAAATATACTCCTTATTCACTAAATCTAGGCACACCTAAAGTTTTAGGGAAAGGAGTTCTGTGGCTCCCTCTAAAAGTTCTATGTTGCAACACACTACATCTAGAAGCAGTGTTAACATTTCACAGATCTAAATAATTTCTCGGCGTTGCGAAAAGCTGAGGATTCTGTTCCAGAGGATTTGAATATTATGTCAAATTGACCCACTAAGCCATAAATAATCTCTATTTACGACAGAGAAATTGTTCATAAACATTTGTAAACTATTAAACAACTAATCTTGTTCCTGCTCAAAACAATATCGATGCCGCCTTCAAAAGGATGCGGCTCTCCCGGTTCTTGCTCCGGGCTTCAACTGTGTTAGGAGTTTCTAATGAAGCAACTTGTCAATCTTGAGCGCTTTTTTCTTGTTGGTCATATTTTTTCAATGGTTTTTGGGCTAGCAGGGCTACTGCTCGTCATACCCCATCCAGAACTGCTCGCAGACTTAGGGCCTTTTGGGCAGAAGGTGTTTGCTTGGTCAATGTCAGGGGGTGGAGTCGTCAACATTATTCTGGGTACGGTGGCTGTAGCGATTTATGCCTACCGAACCTTAGGACTGTGGCAATGGCTGACGTTCATGATACCTGCTGTTTTTCTCTCTTTGGGTAGTGAATTGTTAGGCACCAGTACTGGCTTCCCCTTTGGAGAGTACGGTTACTTAAGTGGGTTAGGTTACAAGGTTGCTGGACTTGTCCCCTTCACCGTACCCCTTTCCTGGTTCTACATGGGATTTGTTTGTTATCTACTGGCTCTTAGCGCAATCAATGCCAGAGTAAAAACCGGGAATCCTATCAGCTTTTTGCGTCCCATCTTGAGCGTTGCCTTGGGAGCCATGCTGCTCACTTCCTGGGACTTTGCCCTCGACCCAGCGATGAGCCAAACCGCTTATCCCTTTTGGCACTTTGGGGAAGTAGGCTCCTTTTTTGGAACACCCTACCGTAATTTTGCAGGTTGGACTGCTACTGGTGGTCTGTTTATGGCTGTGGCAGCATTGTTCTGGAACAAAAAGCCTATTGTCTTATCGCGTCAGCAGTTGGTATTTCCTCTGGTTGTTTATATCAGTAACATTGCTTTTGACTCTGTACTCACCCTGTTTGGTGTTGGGCTTTGGGTTCCAATCGGGTTGAGCGTCCTTTTGGGCATTGTTCCTGCTGTGATTCTGTGGTGGATGGCTTCATCCGCACCAACGTCAATGCCACCCGATCAAGGTGAAAATACCAGACTCACTGAGATTCCAACGACTCAAGTGCCAGTGGCATCGATGGGAGTTATGCCTAAGTGAATTCGGTTGCAACTATAGTCAGTGGGTCAACAGGCTTACTTTCACTGCAAGCTGCTGGCTTTCTGGCAATAACATTGTTATTCATCCAGATACCAGCCGCTTTTCTCCTACTCTCCCGCCTTAGCAAAGGCCCTGGGCGCCGTCTACCAATTGTTCCTCATCCCACTACCCCAGACCAACTCGGCAAGGTGAGTGTGGTGGTTCCTACGCTCAATGAGCGAGAACGCTTGACACCCTGTCTAATTGGTTTGAGTCAGCAGAGTTATGAAGTTCGAGAAATCATTGTCGTAGACAGCCGCTCAACGGATGGGACACCGGATTTAGTCAAGGATGCCCAAGAGAAAGACCCCAGATTTCGCTTAATTACCGACGATCCCTTACCAACGGATTGGGTAGGGCGTCCTTGGGCATTGCATACGGGTTATTTACACACCTCCCAGAAGAGTGAGTGGTTTCTGGGTATGGATGCTGATACTCAAGCGGCACCCGGACTGGTTGCAGGTCTAATTAAGGCGGCTGAAGCAGAGAAGTTTGACTTAGTTTCCCTGTCGCCGCAATTCATCCTCAAATATCCAGGGGAGTGGTGGCTACAACCTGCGCTATTGATTACCCTGGTCTACCGATTTGGACCAACTGGCATCAATAGCGAGTCGGCAGAACGGGTAATGGCAAATGGACAGTGTTTCTTATGCCGCCGTGATGTCTTGACCAAGCTGGAGGGTTATACGAGTGCCAAGGGTTCATTTTGCGATGATGTCACCTTGGCTCGGTATGCGGCGGCTCAAGGGTTTAAGGTCGGCTTTATGGATGGGGCAAAGGTCGTCAAGGTGCGGATGTATGAGGGAGCCGCTGAAACGTGGAAAGAGTGGGGGCGAAGTCTTGACCTCAAAGATGCTTCGTCTACAGGTCAGTTATGGAGTGATTTGTGGTTGCTCTTGAGCGTCCAAGGTCTTCCTCTGCCAGCCTCCCTAGTTTTCTTGGGTTATCTGGCGCTAGGTGTGTCCTCACCAGTGGTAATGGCAGCCACTGGCTTGAATTTATTTTTGGTGTTGATTCGCTTTGCCTTACTATTTGCGATCGCTCCTTCTTACGATCGCACTCAAACATTACCTAAAGCCTCGTGGCTATTTTGGCTTTCTCCCTTGGCAGACCCGTTAGCCGTTCTGCGGATTTTCTTATCTGCTGTTCAAAGACCGAAATCTTGGCGAGGTCGGGTTTATGGGCAATAGGGATTAGGACGGGTGATTGGGGATCGGGGAAGAGTGAGGCAAGGGAGAAGGGGAGCATCGAAAATACTGTCACTTTGTCTTCTCTTCTCAGTCACCAATCCCCAATAGCCAATCCCTATTCCTCATCTCCTCCATTCACTTGGTCTACCCGTTCGAGTTGCCAGAGAATTTGATTACCTTCACGCCGGACTCGTGAGACAATCCAGTTGCGCCAAGGCCAGTGATCACCTCGACTAGTCACCGCGCTAGCATTAACGTCCATTAAGTCAGCCAATTCAGAGCTGCTAATTAGGTAGCCCTGACTCGCAATTTCATCAGCAATGCGTAGAGTTTCTACCAAGTTGCGAAGTTGACCAACTCTCACCTCGCGGGGTAAGTCGTCAAGCGCAGTATTCGACAGAGAAGCGGTTGAGTCTATCATGGCTACGTCAAAAGAGGAATCACTCAGTGGTTCAGTTTTGTAAGCTAACTCAGGAGCAATGTTTGAATCTGATACTCCTGTTACCGGGAGATTAGTAGCTGACTGAATTGATTGTGAAGGATTAAGACTAAACGACTGTTCTAGTACTAAGGATTTACCATTGGCAAAAGCACGAGCGATCGTATCACATCGCTCATTTCCTTCGTTCCCACTGTGTCCCCGCACATACTGCCAATCCACTAGTGGAGAATTGAGTTCATCAAGAATCTCCCATAGGTCTTGGTTTAAAACAGCTTTTCCTTGCGCCGTTTTCCAACCTTTCTTTTTCCAGCCCTTAACCCATTTGGTGGCACCATTTTTGACATATTCGCTATCTGTGTAAAGGGTAACGGCTTCAGTTTGTCCAGAGGCATTGAGAACCTTTAACGCCTGAATCGCCGCTTGCATTTCCATCCGGTTGTTTGTGCTTTGTGCTTCAGCACCACCCATTTCATACACAGAGCCATCAGTGAAATAAACCACAGTGCCCCAGCCGCCAGGACCAGGGTTGCCAGTGCAAGCACCATCGGTGTAAAAACATTGGATTTGGCGAGTAGGAGGCATTGAGCTTTAAATTGAAAGTTGTGAGATACAAATTAACTCATAAATGCTGTTGTAGCAGAGCGGTGGCACTATCGACACATCAGACGGCTTAGGATTCATCTAAGATGGACGCTATTGCTGTTGGCAGTGCGGGTTAAGCATACACCCTCCCCTCTCCCCATTCTTCTCAACTGAGTCTCGTGAGCTACGAACCTCTACACCATAAATATCGTCCTCAGACTTTTGCCAATTTAGTTGGACAAGAGGCGATCGCGACTACTCTCACTAACGCTATCCGTACTGAGCGGATTGCTCCAGCCTATCTATTCACGGGTCCTAGAGGCACGGGAAAAACCTCTAGTGCGAGGATTCTAGCAAAGTCTCTCAACTGTAAGAAGCAAGATAAGCCCACAGAGCAGCCTTGTGGTGTCTGTGAGGTCTGCAAAAGCATTGCCTCAGGTAATGCACTCGATGTCATTGAAATTGACGCGGCAAGCAACACAGGTGTCGATAATATCCGGGAAATCATTGAACGCGCCCAATTTGCCCCGGTTCAGTGTCGCTACAAAGTTTATGTGATTGATGAATGCCATATGCTTAGCGGTGCGGCGTTCAATTCTCTCCTAAAAACATTAGAGGAGCCGCCAAATCGTGTGGTGTTTGTATTGGCAACTACAGACCCTCAACGAGTATTGCCGACAATCATCTCTCGCTGTCAACGGTTTGACTTTAGACGAATTCCTCTAGAGGCAATGGTGTCTCATCTTCAATACATTGCTGCTCAAGAAAACATTAGTATTACAACCGATGCGATAACGTTAGTGGCACAAGTGGCTCAAGGGGGACTTCGGGATGCTGAAAGTCTACTCGATCAGCTGAGCTTGTTAGTTGGTGAGGTGACAGTAGAGCGAGTCTGGGATTTGGTGGGTGCAGTACCAGAACGGGACTTGATGGCACTTACAGACGCGATCGCATTAAATAATCCGGAAGCCGTACTCGAAACCGCTCGTCATCTAATGGATAGAGGTAGAGAACCTCTGATTGTCCTCCAGAATCTTGCTGGCTTTTATCGTGATTTGCTCATTGCTAAAACTGCGCCAACACGTAACGATTTGGTTGCAATAACAACACCAACCTGGATAACGATGTGTGACTTTGCCAAAAGTCTGGACACTAATACAATTTTGGCAGGGCAAAAACACCTCAAAGACAGCGAAGTTCAAATCAAAAACACAACCCAACCACGCCTGTGGTTAGAAGTAACGTTGTTAGGCTTATTGCACTCAGCAACTAGTCAGCACTCCAGTGAGAGTCCTACAACTCAAACCTCACAACAGAATACTACTTCTACAAATCAAAACACTGTTAGCCAACCATCTCCTCATGCTTTTCCAGCTAGCAACGCTTCTACCGCTAGCGTCTCGCCTAAGCTGACACCATCAACCGAGGTAACAAGAGCCTCACAGATTTCTGATCCCCCTGAACAGCTAGGATCTAATACGCCTATCTCACAACCGAGTAGTAGCGATCGCACAGCACCTCCGGATAGCCAAGCGGTAGCCTCTAACGACAACAGCAGCGTACATGCACCAGAGGAATCACTAGCGGCACCAAGTACAGTAACTGACCATTCTGACTTAGATCAGATTTGGCAACAGGTACTTGCCCAGCTTAAGCCGATATCTACGCGGGAGTTACTGCGTCAGCTTGGTCGTCTAATAGACTTAGATAATCAATACGCTCGTGTGAGTATTCCCCAGGCATGGCGGGAGAAAATCCAGGAAAGATTGCCGAATATTGAAACCGCTTTTCAGGAGGCTATCAATAGCAAGGTAAAGGTGAGCCTACAAGCCAGAGCAACTGACGCTTTTGATAGTGCGCCTGTCAACCGACCAACATCCCAAGGTAGCCGAGTAGCGCCGTCTCAACAACCTGCACCTAATCATTCACCACCCTCGACAACAAGACAGGTAATGTCTGATCATGTACAGCCATCTGTCCAGAAAAACGGTGAAGAAGCTTTATTAGCGCAGCGCGGCGTTAGTTCCTTCAACGTGGATTCAAATAATGTTCTTCTAAGGGATAGTGCTTCAAGTGCCACCCAGAGGCAAAATTTGGCGGTAGCGACACCAAGCGCATCAGAGCAAGCCGGGGCAGGTACTCCTGTTATGGAGCAACCTCAAGCACAAGTAGAAACTAATCCTAACTGGGCAGGCACAACTAATAATCACTCTCCAGTAACACTCCCAGCACAAAACAAAGACACGGAATACGATAGTGATGTAGTCGAAAAGGCGCTTGTGAACCTTCAGCAATTTTTTGAGGGAGAGATTGTCGATCTGGTAGATGATTTTATTCCCAGTGAACCTTTAGTGACTCATCAACAGCAAGATACTCCTTTCGTTGCTTCCACAGCGCTATCGGAGGAAGTCGTTATTACTCCTGAGATAGAACTAGAGCTAGAAGCAGAGGAGGAGCTAGATTTAATTGAACCAACTGTTACTCGACAGCTACCCTACAGCGATACAACTTTTTCTAATCCATTGCAACGCTCATCAAATCTGGAAGATTCGCAAGACGACGATGATGATATCCCATTTGTGCGATCGCTTAGCTTTGGGATTCGTGAAGCTAACCTCCAAGATAATTGGGAACTAGAAGCGAATCGACCTGGAATTTGGCTTTATGGAAATAGAGGATTCAGCCGCTTCCATCGTGACTAAAACCATTCCTTCTCTCAGGAAGCCTTGAGTTATGTTGTACAAGCGAGAAAAACAAATAGCAATTACAGCCGTAGCTGCTGCCGCCAACCTATGTGAGCAAGTCCGAGAGGAGCGAGGTGCTGTTGCGATCGCAAAACCTGATTTTAGCCCTGTAACTGTTGCTGACTTAGGCGCACAAGCGGTAATTTGTCAAGCTCTTTCTGAAGCTTTTCCCGCTGACCCAGTGATTGCTGAGGAAGATTCTACCTTATTGCGATCGCCAGCAATGACTGAACAGTTACAACAGATAACTAACTACGTTCAAGTTCACTTAGCTGGTGCTACCCCTAAAGTAGTTACGGATTGGATTGATTGGGGGAATGGAGGTATAGAGTCTCGATATTGGACATTAGACCCCATTGATGGGACAAAAGGCTACTTACGTGGTGACCAATATGCGATCGCGCTTGCTCTGGTTGAGGCAGGTGAAGTGAAGCTAGGAGTCTTAGGTTGTCCCGCCTTACCTGTTGACCCAAAACACCCGCAGAGTGAAAGAGGAGTCATCTTTGTTGCTGTCCGAGGTCAAGGAACAACTATGATTCCCTTGGATGGTGGTGAGCCACATCCAATTCATGTAGCAAACTCTGATGAAGTTGGTTCACGTCGCTTGGCTGAGAGTGTAGAGTCAGCACATGGTAACTTGGCACGGCAAGAAGCGGTAGCTCAAGCCGCTGGACTTAATGAACCATTCTTACGGATTGACTCTCAAGCGAAATATGGTCTAGTGGCACGGGGTGAAGCGGCGCTCTACATCCGTCTACCTTTCCCCGGATCACTACATAGACGGGAGAATATTTGGGATCATGCCGCAGGAGCGATTGTTGTGGAAGAAGCGGGTGGGAGAGTGACCGATATGTATGGTCAGCCGTTAGACTTTGCTTGTGGATTCCAACTGGTCAATAATCAGGGTATTGTCGCTAGTAATGGAGCAATTCATGAGGCAGTGCTAGCGGCTGTTGCCCAAACTCATGAAAAGTAACTATCTCCGTGTGTTTATTTCTTAGATTAACGAGAACTTGATGTACTTTTGGTGAAACTCGAAGTGACCTTTAAGAGCCTAGAGTGCTTGTAGTAAGCCATCAAAGATCTGGGTGTTTCTAATGACGCTATTAGAGAATCGCGATCGCACAGAGAGAATTTTATGAGCTTTATCGTACTTGTTTTTTTAGCAATCGGACTGGTGCTTCTCGTCGCAGGGGCAGAGGCGTTAGTGCGTGGGGCTTCTCAATTAGCTGTAATTATGGGTATCTCGCCACTCGTCATTGGACTAACCGTTGTGGCTTACGGAACAAGTTCGCCAGAAATGGCAGTAAGCGTGCAGGCTAGTTTTGCTGGTCAGGCTGACATTTCTGTGGGCAACGTGGTAGGGAGTAATATCTTTAACGTTTTGTTGATTCTCGGTTTGGCAGCTACGATCTCTCCCTTACTCGTATCCAGGCAGTTAATTCGGTTAGATGTACCGATCATGATTGGTGTGTCGTTTCTCATGCTGTTGTTCGGACTTGATGGCAAGATTGGCAGATCAGATGGTGTTATTTTATTAATCGGCGGTATAGCCTACACAGTGTTTTTGATTTACGAAAGCCGTAAGGAAAACAATGATGCGGCTCAAGCTGAAGATGTACCTGAGCATGGTGTTCGTTCAGGTGTATCAGCACAGCAGTGGGTCGTTAATTTGGGGTTGATTATCGGGGGTTTGGTGTTGCTGGTGCTTGGCTCACGCTTACTTGTCGATAATGCAATTATCATTGCTCAGGCATTTGGAGTTAGCGAGTTAGTTATTGGACTCACCATCATCGCGGCGGGAACGTCTTTGCCGGAACTTGCTACTTCAGTTATTGCCAGTATGCGTGGTGAACGGGATATTGCAGTTGGAAATGTAGTGGGTAGCAATATTTTCAACATCCTGGCAGTGATTGGTTTAGCCGCTATCGTCTCACCCGATGGAATCAACATTTCTAATGCCGCACTACGATTTGATATTCCAGTGATGATTGCTGTTGCGATCGCTTGTTTGCCAATTTTTTTCACAGGCTACGTCATCGCACGTTGGGAAGGTCTAGTGTTTTTAGCTTACTACCTTGCCTATGCTACCTACCTAATTTTAGATTCCACACAGCACGCTAGCCTCCCGTTATTCAGCACGGTGTTCCTAGCATTTGTTATTCCCATCACGGCTTCAACTCTAGTAATCGTGACATTACGTTCAATTCAAGCCAATCGCAAAAGAAAGAAGGAGCGCATCAACGAATAACAAAAAGTATTAAGAAATTTATAAAAATAAAGATAAACAAATCGTATTTTGAGAACAGTGCTATCATGCGAAATCTAGCTGTAGAGAGGCGCTGTCTATTGTTGGGATGAGCGAAAACTTTTAGGGGATGAGCGTTATGCAAGAGTAATTTTCGCTACCCCACAAAAGTTATCCCTATAGCGTACAGCCCTTGTAGAGCTACAGCCTGATTAATTGCAAATGGAGGTGTATTGTGGCAATTCTACGACTTGAAGACGGTACAACTTATACTCAGGTGGATGATATTGCACGAGAACTGGCTCCTTTATATGTTCAGCTAAAGCGCTGGCCGGTAGGAGACAATCCAGACGTTCAAAATTTACTAGCAAAGGATGCCCTCAGCGATGAGGAGAAAGTTCAGGTTCTCGACGCGCTTGATAGCTACTTTGAAGAACTCCAGCAAACGGCTGGCTATCAGTCTCGTGACTTAATTGTGCTGCATCCAGAAGTTCCAAATCTTAACGCCCTGCTAGAGAAGTTTGACCCTTGTCATTACCACACTGACCCTGAAGTCCGTTACATTATTGCTGGTGATGGGGTGTTTGGCTTTGTTCGTCCTGATGGCACCCAAGTAGAATTAACAGTACAAGCAGAAGATTACATCAACGTCCCGGCGAACACTGAACACTGGTTTTATCTAACACCGTCGCAACGGATTAAAGCCGTGCGCTACTTCACGACAACTGAAGGTTGGGTGCCGGAGTATACGGGTACTGAAAAACGCTTCCGTCAAGCTGCTGCTGTTTAGGGATGGGCAACATAAAGCCGATTACTTAAACGAATCCCCTAGTTCACAACTATGGTTCTTTCTCTCCAATTATTATCCCGTTAGCCAAAGCCATAGCTACAAAGTTTGGCGCTTTGCCTCAGGTTATAGCTGTGGCTTTAGCTGGTTCCTAAGCAAGCGGCGTATCCGCTCCGGCAAACGTCTACGGCTTTGTATGATGAGCAGGGTTGGTTCAATCAGTTGCAAGAAAAGGCGAACCAACCCTTTCCTGAACTACTCAAGCAAGCAATTATTGCCAAGAACTACCCGATTCTACGGCGGAATATTTCTTCCTAGTGCATCCTGGCAGAAGTAACTGACCACCCATTGGGGTGGTAAAAAAGAGGAGAGACCCTTTAATTCCAAGTCGCTGTTTCGACTGAGCAGGAACTTTCTGTTGACATGGCTTA